>CALFXX010000179.1 GCA_937952975.1 uncultured Alcaligenaceae bacterium | reverse complement strand
ACGTCTTGATTGAGCACGGTTTTGAAATCCAGTGAGGTAAGCATATGATGAGAAGTATATGACAGCCTTACCCACACCTCTGCAGAAACTCACGCTTTTCTATGATGCCGCCTGCCCGTTATGCCAGGCCGAGATCGAGTTTTTGTCTGGCCGAAACCAGCAAGCATTGCTTGCCTTCGTGGATATAAATTCTGAGCATTATCTACCTGAAAGAGTCGGAGTATCTTGCGAGCAAGCCTTGGCTGCGATGTATGGCCAGTATGCGGACGGCTCTCTGCTCAGCGGCGTTGATGTCTTTGCAGCGGCTTATGAGCGCGCTGACCTGAAATTTTTAGCTTGGATATTTTCTCGTAAAGTCCTGCGTCCAGTGTTGAATTTGAGTTATCGATTCTTTGCAAAAAATCGACATGTCATTTCGAAAATTTTTGGTCCATTGGCCTTATGGTTAGTTCGGACAAAGAACAATAAATAAATGCCGCACAAGAAAAATCTTGTGCGGCATAGGACTTTGATTTGTTTAGATCGGTTGATCGAGCGTAGAAGCTGAGTCTTGAAGCGTCATGCGACGCATGTCACGTTGATATTTTTTATCATTGAAAGGCCGTGCGCGATGCATTGTGCAGCGATTGTCCCAAAGCACGAGATCGTTCACTCTCCACTTATGGGTATAAATCAATTCTTTTTGCGTCGCATGCTCAATAAGCTCTCTAATCAGAACCATGCCCTCAGGACGGGGAAGTCCGTGAACAACGCCGATATGAGAGGACAAGAAAAGACATTTTCGTTTTGAACCCGGGTGACGTCTAACTAACCTTTGTGGCTGGGGTGCAAAAGCCTGCATTTCCTTTTCAGTAAAAGCATCAAAGCCAAGGAGAGCCCGAGAATATATTAAGGAGTGATCGCATACATAGGACTCTAGTTGGAGTTTGAGGTCATCGGAGAGTCGATCCCAGGCTCCGCGCATATCTGCAAACTGTGTATCACCACCTTCAGGCGGAATAACACGACCATGCAACATAGAGTACAGAGCGGGTGTAGATTTGAAACTACTATCTGAGTGCCACAGTAGGTTACCCAGATTAAACATGCGGCGACGATCGTCGGCAGCGAGAATCGAGCCGTCAACATCGAGATTGGAAATGTCAATCATCTGGCTGTGAGCGAGTCTTTGCTTTTCAACAGATACAACAGCCGCTTCCGCTTCTAATGGTCCCAACGATTCTGCGAAAGCCACATGTTGCGCGTCCGTGAGCGGTTGATCAGGAAAAACGACCACTGCAAACTCATCAATGACTTTGATCAATCGACCGATTTGTTCTGGCGGTAATGGCTCGCACAGGTTAATACCTGAGACCTCCGCTCCAAATCCGGGTGTCAAAGGTTTAACAATCATTGGGTTTCCTTAGTCGATTTTATCGATATCGCCGGTAAATTCAAGTCCGCAAAACATCGCGCCATGAAATTGCTCTGATACCGGATCCTCTTTGGAATTCAAAGCAAGCACCTCTTGGAGGTAATCCTCCGCATTGTCCTGTGGTCGATAACCCATATGCGAAACGTTACTGTTATCCCAGCGATTACGCAGATTATTAGATATCCCGTACAGCACTTCAAAATGAAAGCCCGCATGATCGACACAGCATTGGATCAGATGCACCATGTCGCGGTGACTAATCCAGGTATTGAGCTGACGGAAATCTTCTGGTTTATTGGCTAAGCGAAACGAACCAATACGCAGGCACGCCACTTGCAGGCCATGTTTGTCGGCATAAAGACGACCAACAGCTTCGCCAAACACTTTTGAAACACCATAGCGACTGTCTGGACGCGGTGCAACGGTGTTATCGATAAATTTTGGTCGACGGTGATAACCAATTGCGTGATTGGAGCTTGCGAAAATAAAACGTTTCACACCCATGCGCCAGGCCGTGTCATACGCGTTGTAGCAACCTTCGATATTGGCAGGAAGAATTTTTTCCCAAGTGTCCTCGACAGGCACACCAGCCAAATGAATCACACAGTCTATATCTTGCATGGCCTGCTCAAGCGCAGGGATGTCACGCAGGTCGCACTGAACAATTTCCTCGCCCGTTTGCGCGGGCTTTTGTGGCGCAATATCTAAACAACGCAACAGCGGGTATTGTCCCTTCAAACCCTCTCGAACAACTAAGCCGATGCCGCCGGCCGCACCTGTTAACAAAATACGCTTCATTATTGAACATCCTGTGCTTGGCCTGTTTCAGAATCAAAAAAATGAATCTTTTCGGGATCAATTTTGATAGTGACCGCATCGTGCGCCTTGATCCGCATAAGAGGATCGATACGACCAACAGCGATTGAGTCGTTACCCACTTTAATCGTTGCGATAAGCTCACTACCAAGGTTTTCAATCATCTCAACCTGACCTTGGACAGAAATTCCTGGAGCATCCTGGCCTAAAGAAATATGCTCAGGACGCAGGCCAAAGGTGAGCGCAGTATGACCGCCCGGTACCTGATGGCTGTTGAGTGCGAGCCAATCCGTACCAAAGCGGTTGTCACCAAGTGCGCGTGCCTGAACAAAGTTCATCGCAGGCGAACCAATAAAGCTAGCTACAAACTGGTTAGCAGGTTTGCTATAGACCTCAACCGGGGTGCCTGCCTGCTGAATCACACCGTCTCTCATCACCACGACACGATCGCCCAACGTCATGGCTTCGACCTGATCGTGCGTGACAAAAATCGACGTAGTATTGACACGCTCACGAAGCCGTTTAAGCTCAATCCGCATTTGTGCTCGTAATTTCGCATCCAGGTTTGATAACGGTTCATCAAACAAAAAAACTTGAGGATTACGAACAATGCAGCGACCGAGAGCGACACGTTGTTGTTGTCCGCCAGAGAGTTGGCTGGGCTTGCGCTCGAGCAGTGCATCGAGGCCGAGGATACTCGACGCATGTTTGATGGATTCTTGGATCTGCGCAAGAGCGACTTTCTTATTTTTTAAACCAAAGGCCAAATTTTCAAATACGGTCATGTGCTGATACAGCGCATAGTTTTGAAAGACCATGGCGATATCGCGCTCTCGAGGAGGCAGATCGTTGACCACACGATCGCCAATCAGGATCTCTCCAGCGCTAATATCCTCAAGACCAGCGATCATGCGTAGGCTGGTGGATTTGCCGCAACCAGACGGCCCCACCAGCACCACAAACTCACGATCGGCGATCTCAAGATCAATGCCCTTGACGACAGGCGCGGCATTGCCATACTGTTTGACCAACTTTCTCAAGGCAACGCTAGACATAATTTATTCTTTCGCCGCCTTGGTAATGTTGACTGCACCTTCGGCTAACGCTTTGCTAATGCCGTCACGTGGCCCGGTGATAGCCGTAATGACTGCGTCGGAATACGCTTTGTGCACAGCAGGCCATTGTGGGAAATAATAGGCGCCATGCGTGCGACCCGTCACATCCAAACTGACTTTCTGTAACTGGCGCATAAAGGGATCTTGCGCCGAGATTTGTGGCCACAGCAACTTGTTTGGTGGTGGTGCACCCGTCTTTTTCCAAAGAGTGATTTGACCTTCATCATCAGCCATCATCGCGCCGAGCATTTCTTTTGCGAGTTGCTTTTTCTCAGGAGCAATTGATTTCGGGATTGCCCAACCCCAGATATCGTTCCAAGCAAACGGCTCTTTACGATTGGGGCCAATTGGAAAATACGCAATATTGATTTTTCCGGCTACTTTAGATTTTGCTGGATCGTTAAAGCTTGCCCAATACACGGAGTCACCCACAGTAAACGCAGCGTCGCCAGCCATGAAGACCGCGTTTGCCTCATTGCGGTCATACGCGGGCATGCCTTTTGGCAGGATCTTATGTACATTTAGCGCATCCCACCAAAATTCAGTCACCTGCTTCATGCAGTTGTCTGTCATCGCAGACTTCCAATCTGCCGCAGCGAGGGCTGCGTTATCGCGATTAAAGATCGGATAAAACACGTCGCAACTATTGGCCCACATTGACCAGAACCACGAGAACCATGTGTTATTCATTGACATGCCACCGACATAGCCAAATTTCACTTTGCCATCGGCCTGCAGTTTTTTACTGATTGCAACCATCTCGTCCCATGTTTTGGGGACTTCAGCTTCACTCATGAGATCGCTGCGGTAATAAAACACCCCAAACGTGTGGCCCATGGGCACCACAGTATTCTGGCCTTTGTCGTTATTAAAAATAAAACCTTCCATCGCCGTCTTGTCGGCATTGGCAATATTTTTGACGTCATCGGTAGGCTCAAGTAGGTGCGCCCACAACTGGCCCCAATCATCGTTATGCCAAATCACATCATATTGATTCGAGTTCGAAGTCAACGAGGCTGTCATTTTTTCTACATAAACACCGTAACTGTTAGGTACTTTTATGATTTTGACGTTATTGGCTTTACCCCATTTCTCCATCATTGCGATAGAGGCATCTTGAATGGGATTGGGCTGATAGCCGATACGTAGCTCACGAGGCGCTTGGGCAAAGGCACACATAGCTTGTGCGCTTAGCACGCTTGCAAGCAAAACTTTTACAAGATTTTTATACATTGTTGTCTCCATCATGTTGAGTGCGTCGATACACGGTTACATCTTTAAGCCTTTCAATACATATTTCTGACCAAACAGCGTTAAAACAAAAGCAGGCACTAAAGCGAGGACTGCCGTCGCCGCCATCAAATTCCATTCGATTCCCATTTCGCTGACAAATTGCGCCATTACGACGGTTGCCATCGGCACGCGCTCACCCGTCAAAATTAGAGCGAAGAGAAATTCGTTCCAGGTGAAGAGCCAACAAAGCACGCCAAGCGCAGAGATTGCAGGCAAGGCAGAAGGCAGCGCAACTCTAAAAAAAGCCCCCCAGCGCGTACAACCGTCAATCAGCGCGGCATACTCCATAGAGGGATCAATCCCATCAAAAAAGCCTTTCATCAACCATGAAAAAAAGCAAATATGTACGGCGATATGAGGGAGTAATAGTCCTACGTATGTGTCATACACACCGTATTTTTGTGTCACAAAATAAAGAGGCAGCACCCAAGAGATATAAGGTACACAACGAAAAACATAAATCAAGCCAAACCACGAGCTTGAAACTCTGCCTTTAAATCTAGAGAGCATGTAACCACTGCACACCGTCACGAGTAAAGAAAAGAACGTTGAAAACGTCGCAATGACTGCGCTATTAATAAACGATTCAACGACACGTTCGTTTTCAAACACGCTGCCGAAATTTTCAAAGGTGAAATTCAAACCTCTGTGTACGTAATACATATCTGCCGGTGGGCGAATAGACGTCAAGATCAGCCACAACACAGGAAAGGCAAATAAAAAGCAGACCAGCATCAACGCTGCGTAAACAGGAATACCAAACAAAAATGGTTTGTGAAACTGTCTCATGCTTTGGTGTCTACCATTCTGTTCAATACTTTAAAAAGCAAAAGTCCAAAGATAAGAATAATGACAGCACCGATCATCGCGGCAGCAGAGCCACGGCCGAAGTTCAAATTCTGAAAAGCAATGACATAAGCATAGAGACTAAAAATTTCTGTACCTCTGCCTGGCCCGCCACCTGTGAGCGTCCATACAATATCAAAGGTTCTGAAGGCGTCGATCGCACGGATCACCACACAGACCACGATGACCGGGCGCAACATCGGTAAAGTGATGTACCAAAACGTTCGCCAGCGGCTTGTACCGTCGATTTCGGCCGCTTCGAAAGGCTCTTTGGGAAAGCTTTGCAAGGCAGCCAACAACAAAATAGTGAACCAAGGCGTCCAGAGCCAGATGTCTGTAAACAAAATTACACCAAACGCTAGAAACCTCTGCGTAAACCACGAGATAGTCTCTAGCCCTAAACCTCCCAAAACAACGTTCACAATGCCAAACTGATCGTTAAACATCCAGCGCATCATGATCGCTGCGATGACAGGCGCCACCATTAGCGGCATGAGGAGTACAGTCTGGATTATTTTTTGTCCACGTACCTTGCGATTAAGCAGGAGCGCAAGCAACAGGCCCAACACCAACGAAATACTGACGCTGCCAAACATAAAAATAAAGGTATTTGGCAATACCGTATTGATAAAAACAGAATCTTGGAATATGCCAATATAGTGATTAAGCCCAATCCACGTTTCTTTTGGGTTATAGAGCGCCCAGTCTCTAAAGCTCACGTTGAGCCCGATGCCGATCGGTACGATCTGAAACAAGATGAGTAGAAGCGCCGCGGGCGCCATGAGCAACAACATGAACCGTTCGCGCTCGCCGAAGATGAATTTCTTTTTTATTGTCTCGGACATTTAAACAAAATCACATCAATACTGTGAAGAAAAGCGGACTGGCTCCTCGGTCAATTGAAAGTAAGTGTTATGTGAACCAGTGTCAATTTAATTCAGTTCAGTTAGGGCTAGGGATATCCCTAGCTGTTCAATCAATCGGTTTAATCTCTCGTCCGTCGTGAATTAGTCTGTCCGCGGCCGCAACAGGTGTTTTTCATGCAAAAGTGCCCTCGCGATCTTACGACTTGGGCTGTGCCGACGGAAAATTCGGGGCACGTTTATTTTTAACAGCGTCCAGGCCTTCGGCTGCGTCGGCCCCTAAAAATCCAAACATCTCTAAACTTAACGAATTGTCAAAAATTGGCCCCGCCATGCGCATCCAATTATTCAACGATTTCTTTGTATTCTGGATTGCGGTTTGACTACCAAGCGATAGTTTTTTTGCAATCGCAAGAGCCTTAGGCATCAATTCGTCGTGCGGTACACAGAACGTCACCAAGCCGATCCGCTCGGCTTCTTTACCGTCGATAAAATCAGCCGTCATCAAATAGTACTTTGCCTTAGCCATACCACACAGCAAGGGCCAGATGATTGCCGCGTGATCGCCCGCTGCAACGCCAAGCTTGACGTGGCCGTCAGTAAATTTTGCCTTCTCAGAAATAATGCTGACATCTGCAAGCAAAGCAACCGCTAAACCAGCGCCCACGGCCATGCCATTAATCGCAGAAATAATCGGCTTATCACACGCTAGCATGTTGTAGACCACGTCAGCGGCCTCTTGCTTAACGATCGCAATTTGCTCTGGATTACCGATCATGGTTTCGACCCAAGCCAGATCACCACCAGCCGAAAACGCTCGATCACCCGCGCCTGTCACTACCGCGACACGCGTGAGTGGATCATTTTGTACCACGTCCCAAATCTTGGTGAGCTCCCAGTGCAAACGCGCGTTGGTCGCATTCATGACTTCTGGTCGATTAAGCGTGATCAACAACACGCCTTCTTCGGGCCGATCAAATTTTAAAAACTGAAAATCATCGTAGACCATATCGTTATCCTAAAAGCAATTTTTTTAATTTACGTACTGCGCAATCGGGTGTGGTCAAGACTGGAACCGAAGCAAGCTCTTGCGCCTGACGCGCCGCTGAGGCCATTGAAAATTGCCCAAACACGATTGTGTGGTAGCCCTTCAGTGTGGCCACTTTGTCGGCAATGATTTGATCATGCTTTGCGTGATCTCCGGCAAGTAAGGCATCAAAGGCTCCCTCAACCAGCATGGCGTCTACATCAAGCGTAGTGCCACGCGGTGCAAGCATTTCATTTAATTCTTCGGTGAGCGCAGGAATGGACGGACCAAAGGTGGTCAGCAACGCCACCTTGCCGCCACGTTCAATCACCTCTTCAAACAAGGCTTCGTTCGGGGTCAAAATTGGAATCGAATGTTTCAACTTAAGCGCTTCGATCGTGGCACCAAAGGCCGAACAAGTAAATAAGATTGCTGTCGCCTCGGCTGCTACACAATACTGCCCCAACAAATCAAAGCGCTGCGGAATCGAATCCGGCAAGCGCCCTGCTTCGCGCACATCCTGAACCAAAGAATCTTCTAAAAGATTCATCACACGGGCCTCTGGCCATAAGGCTGCGAAACTCGCTAGCGCGGGCTTCATCGACACATCACCCGCGTGAATCAAGTAGATTTTTTGTAAGCCCGCCATGCGTTTCCTTTCAACTAGTTCGTTTCATTTAGGTGTAAAAACAATCGCCTTCCAAACGTGTTTCAACACACCAAACACCGTAGTGTAAAAACAATCGTCTTCGAAACCTTTTGCTAAACACCCAACTGCCATCGTTTGAAAACTACCCAACCCGAGTTAAATCTTAAGGTCAAAGAGAAGTTACTCGGGCTGAATCTTCGCTGCCTTCACAACGCTGCCAGCCCGCTCTAGTTCAGCATTCAACAGGTTCGCCAAGGCCTTTGAATCGCCCGGCATCGGCTCTACGCCAGCGGCTTGAACTTTTTTAATCGTCTCGGGGTCGTTCAACACCCACGCAATCTCTTTTTCAAGTCGCCCGACGATTGCCGCGGGGGTTTGGGCCGGGGCAAACACCGCCACCCAAGCCGAGTACTCAAATCCTGGCAGGCCCTCTTGCGCCACGGTCGGCAAATTAGGGGCAGCCGGATGAGGCGTGGCGCTCGTGACGCCAATTGAACGCAAGCGACCCGCCAAGATGTTTGGCATCGCCGTGGCGACAGGCTCACAAATCAGCTGCAATTGCCCACCCATCAAATCGTTGAGTGCTTGGGGTGAACTTTTGTAATTGACCATTTGTAAGTCAATACCAGCCAACGCCTTGAAGGTTTCAACACAAATTTTTGAACCGCTTGTCGCCGTGCCGTAATCAAGTTTTCCGGGTTGCGACTTGGCTAACGCAATAAACTCTTTCAGATCCTTTGCGGGTACAGAAGGGTTAATCACCAGAATATTGAAAAACCCCTGAAACGCCATCGAAACAGGCACAAGATCTTTCACAGGATGAAACGGCAGGGTCTTGCGCAAGTGAAAATTTGCGGCCAGCGTTGTGCTTGAGCCGAGCACCAGGGTGTAACCATCAGGTGCGGCCTTGACTGCTGCATCCACACCAATCAAGCCTTCCGCACCAGGGCGATTTTCAACAATCACCTGCTGGCCTAAGCGCTCGCCGAGCTTGGCGGCAAAAATTCGCGCGACGACGTCGCTTGCACCACCGGCAGCAAGCGGCACGATCAACTTAATCGGCTTAGTTGGATACGTACCTTGTGCAATCGCGGCACCGGCTATAAAAAACAGTGCTGTCAAACAATAAGACAGTTGCTTGAATTTTTTTAAAAACATATTGCTCTCATTTATGCCGTTTAAATTGCTTATGTTTTCGACCCGACCGCAGTGACTGACTGCTTAGATGATAAGCCGAGCGCGCATATCCGCGATCTGCGCATCGCTGTAACCAAACTCACGCATCACCTCATCGGTCTCGCCGCCTCGTGCGGGTGTCGCCGAACGGATCTCGCTTGGGGTGCGCGACAATCCAACCGGTTGCCCCACCACTTCGATGTCACCGAGTTCAGGGTGATGAACAGGAGTTGCAATCCCAAGATGACGTGTCTGCGCATCCGCAAACACCTGATCCATCGTATAAATCGGGCCACAAGCCACGCTCGCCGCCTCAAAGCGCTCGATCCATTCTTGCGTTGGACGCGTGCTGGTGATAGCGCCCAACTCTTTGTTCAAGGCAACGCGATTATTCGAGCGCAGCTTACCCGTTTTGTATTCTTCTTTTGCCAACAAGTACTCGGCACCGACCGCCTTACAGAGGCGTTCCCACATTTGTTGGGCGCCGGCCCCTGCAATATTGATATGACCATCTGCAGTTGGGAACACCCCCGTCGGGATCGAGGTCGGATGATCATTACCGGCCTGCTCTGGAATTTCTTTGTTGATTAACCAGCGCGCGGCTTGAAAGTCGAGCATGCCAATCATCGACTCGAGCAAGGAAGTCTGCACCCACTGACCCTTACCGGATTCTTCACGTTCCAGCAATGCGGTCAACACGCCCAGCGCACAAAACAAACCCGTGGCAGAGTCAGCCACCGCAATGCCTGCTCGCACCGGCCCTTGCCCGGGCAAGCCAGTAATGGCCATCAACCCACCCATGCCTTGCACAATCTGATCGTAACCAGGACGCTTGGCATAAGGGCCGTCTTGACCAAAACCAGAGATACTGGCGTAGACCAAGCCGGGATTTGTTTTGCTCAAACTCTCATAATCGATACCCAGTCTAAATTTCACATCTGGACGAAAGTTTTCAATAATCACGTCGGCCTGATCCGCCATCTTTTTAAAAATGGCAATCCCTTCTGCTTCTTTTAAATTAAGCGTCAAACTGCGCTTATTACGATGCAAGTTTTGAAAATCGGGCCCCAGACGGCTATCGCCCCAACCATCGCTCACTCCCAACGCCTCAGGGGTTTCAATCTTAATCACATCGGCTCCCCAATCCGCAAGTTGACGCACGGCGGTCGGGCCCGAGCGTAAGCGGGTGAGATCTAGAACTTTGAAGCGAGCCAGTGGGCCACGGCGTGTCGTCGTCATGTTTATTTCCTCATTGATTTTTGTGTTTGGGCGACCTTACCCCAACGTTTGTAGTCGCGCTCGATCATCGCTGCAAATTCGGCTGGAGTACCCGTCAGGATCTCAAACCCTGCGGCAATCAAATTTTGCTGTACATCAGGCATGGCTAAGATCGCATTAATGTGTTTATTCAAGAGTTGCACGATCGCCTCAGGTGTCCCCTTCGGCGCAACAATGCCATACCAACCATCGGCTTCAAATGCGGGGAAGCCAGCCTCGGCTGCACTTGGTACATTCGGTAAGGCTGCCGCCCGTTTGTGACCCGTCACCGCCAAGGCCTTGAGCTTGCCAGCACTGAGCAAAGGGATCGCCGACGGCAAGCTCGCCACCATCACATCGATATCGCCACGCGAGAGCTCAACAACTGCCGTGGTCGCATTTTTGTACGGGATATACAGCATCCGAGTCTCGAGCAGTGTCTGAAACAACACCCCGATCAGTTCGGTTTGAGATGACGTCGACGCAAAGGTCGCACCACCTTTTTTCTGTTTTGCAAACTGCGCGAACTCTTGCAACGTTTGATAGGGCGAAGCCGGATAGGTCACCATCAGGTATGGTTGGTTCACACCCATCGCCACAGCGACAAAATCCTTCAGCGGCTCATAGCCAATATCGGGGTACACAAAGGGATTCACCGCTAAGGTACTGACAAAGCCGATCGTCAACGTATAGCCATCGGGGGCTGCTTTTGCGCCAAACGCGGTACCAATCCCGCCCTGCGCGCCGGGTTTATTTTCAACCACTACGGTTTGATTAAGGGCCTCACCCAGTTTTTGCGCGATCACGCGTGCAAAAGCGTCGGTTCCGCCACCCGCAGCATTAGGTACAACCAAGCGAATTGGACGTTCGGGGTAAGCAGTTGCTGGCGCCGCTGCGACAGCGACGAACAGGCTGAACATGCCGAGCACGCTTACGCGCAAAAATCGAGCAAACTGGTGTTTCAACTACTGTCTCCTATGGATTCGCATCCATAATTTTTCTTAGCGCCGTCTGAGCGGCTTATTTTGCACATATTTTCGCAAACGTTAACAGAAAGCATACCCGAGCGCGGGTGGTTCTGCAGCGAAGTGATTCTTCAACTAGGGCCGGCGGGTTCTTAGGGCAACAACGTAAAATATCGGTAATATCCAGCTCGCCTGACTCGGGCGCTGTTTTGTGGATCACCGCGCTCAGCGCGGCCCACCGCTTCATTTCAACCTGACGCTATCTCTCACGAAGGCTACTCGACATGACCGCCACGGCGAATTCAACTGAACCCACAACCCCCGCCCTCAGCGTGACCGGTCGCATCGCAACCATTCGTCTGCGCAACCCTGCCTATGCCAATCGCTTAAGTCCAACCGATTTAGACGTCATCAAAGATCACTTGAACACTGTTAATGCGAACCCTGATATTTTGGTTTTAAAGTTTGTCGCTGACGGCAAATATTTTTGCAGTGGTTATGATATTTCTTCACTCGCAGCCGATACAGCACCGTCCTCGACATACTTTGGCGACACGGTGGACTTGATTGAACAGGCTCGGCCTGTCACGATCGCAGCGATTAATGGGGGTGTCTACGGCGGTGGCACTGATCTAAGCCTTGCCTGTGATTTTAGAGTTGGCGTGCCAAGCGCAAATATGTTCATGCCAGCGGCCAGGCTTGGGCTGCATTTTTACCCCGGAGGTATGGTTCGTTACATCACCCGCCTCGGTTTAAATCATGCAAAAAAACTGTTTTTGACGTGCGAAAAAATCGAATCAGACGAAATGTTAGAGATCGGTTTTTTGACTGAGATCGTGGCGCCTGACTTGCTGTTGACACGCGTCGATGCCTTGAGCGAACAACTCGCCGGTATGGCACCGCTTGCCTTGCTGGGCATTAAAAAGCACTTAAATCTGATTGCGCGCGGTCAACTTGATGAGGCAGAGATTCGTCGCGCCGTCGCAATCGCTGAACAATCAAACGATATGAAAGAAGGCGCCCTGGCATGGAAAGAAAAGCGTACCGCTCAATTTAACGGTAACTAATCACCACAAACCTAGCCGCCGTTTTTAAGCAGCACCGCTTTGATTTGATCGAGCGTTAAGTAGCCTTTTTTCTCGACGTCGATATGGCCAAACGCGTCAGCAATGCGAGGCATGCCGTCTTTAGCCTCTTCAAGCGTCAATTTGCCATCCGCATTTTTATCCGCCGCTTTAAATCGCGTTTCGAGCTCGGTCAATTTAGCCTGGGTTGCGGCGTCTACTGTTTGCGCAACACTGCCCCCAGCAAGTGAAACCAAAGCAAACGCCAAGGCGCTTGAAATTAACTGTTTTTTGAACATCATATATACACCCCATGAAATACATCACTCGGCGGCTCAGCCCAAACACGCCGCGCCCTTTGAAACACTAACACGTTACGCGCGCACAAACCTGCCTAAACATTGCACGCAGCGGGATACCGCAACCTGAAGGCGGCACGCCAAGGCGCCTCGGGCTGTAACAAGCGCTCAAGCGACTGTCGGTTCAGGTAATCGCCAGAAGGCATTTGCATCAACTGCCAGGCCATACAAAAATTTGACGAGATCGCAACGCATCCCCGATCAGCCAAAGACATGATCGGTGCCAAGGTTGGCATGCCTGCACCAGCCAATAAGATAAGATCCGGTTTAAGTGGCAATAACCGCTCGGCCGCGGCTAAAACAGCATCATTGCGCAGCGTATAAATATTGTGAAAGCCCCCTACTGCCTGCGGCGATTCAATCCCTATGATCTCGATACCCGCACGTGCCCAATACGCGGCGCTTCGCTCAGTCAACCATTGTGGATAGGGGCTCACCAAGCCAATCCGCTTGACGCCCAAAGCAGCAAACGCTCGACGAATTGACTGCCCCGCCGAAACAATTGGGTAACCGTAACGCTGACTAAGTTGCTCAAAGTAGGCGTCTTCTTCTGAGTGCTCGAAATGATAGGTTGAACCCGTAATCAAAAACCCAAGGCCGGCCAGCGGCGCATTTGAAAAAGTCGCAATAAATTGATCGATATTTGTCAAAAAATCTTCGAGCCGCTCGCGCATCTCGGGTTGGGGGCTTGTGAGACGACCCGTTAACAGCGCAATGTCAGGATCAAGCATGATCTGCACTTCAGGCTCGGCCGTCGTGTTGGCCTGCGGTACCAGCAAACCCAAAATCCCCCGAGCGCCATATTCGACTTCGTTTTTCATAGCAACGTCCTAGTTCATCCTCGGATGGTTATTGAGTCAAGCCTCAAGGGTTGGGCCGATATTGAGGATACACAACTTTCACGGGCAGTCCAAGCTGCTGCATGAACGCTTCAAGATGAGGTTGCCAGATTGCACGTCCACCCTTGCTTCCAAACAAGGCATGAGAATCTTGCCCGAATTCGCCGTAGGCCACCAGCTGCGCTCGCGGATTCGCTTTACTGTAGCGTGCAAACATTTCTGAATAGACCTCTTTCGAAAAGAAACTATCATTGTCACCATAGAACCATAGCGATGGTAGTTTTGTCTCTGCAGCGTAATTTGCCGCAGCCTTAGCGAGGTTGAGTCGCCAGCCAATGCATTGTTCTTGACGCAGCCCGCCTGCAAAATTTACCAATCCCTTCACCGAACGATCTGGATTTGCAGCTCCGTAGGCAAGCGTGGTCCAGCCGCCATGCGATTGCCCGACGACCAGGGTCTGAGTCCGATCGACGTATCTTTGCGAATGTGCGAAGGCTACGGTTACCGCAACATCTTCAGCCTGCACCAAACCATTTGACTCGATATTGCAACCGGCACCAACATAACCGCCTGTTGATTTAGAGAAGCCAGTGCGCATCGGCACAAAAACAACGTAGCCACGCTCAATAAAGTACCGCGCCGCCCAACCCGGCGTGTAACGCGGTTGCAATCCGGGCGCGCCTGCTGCCTTGCCGTGATTAATCACAACCAACGGAAATGGCCCAGCTCCGGGCGGCTTGTAAACGGTTGTCTCAAGCTCGAGCGTCGCCAGAGGTATTTTTTTAGGGATAAAAATGACCTCAGAAGGCAAGGCGATTTGTTGTGCACTCGCCGTCGTAATCGTTGCAAGGCACAAACAGACGCACAGGTCGCGCGGCAGCAAACGCGCAAGGAGAGCCCGAAAAATTGTGCAACCTTGCATCAACAGTCCGGACCAGCGTTCAAGTCGCACGATTAGGTATCCTTGATTTTTACGAGGCCGACTGCTAAAAGAGTCGCCATAAGCCTTAACAATACAATAATTATTCAGTCAGGATCGAACCCCTATGTATCCCGCCCCACCCGTCAAAAAAACTGAAGTCTTCGCACGCATCCCTGACAAATATCGTCGCCCAGGTCAAATTAGCGCAGAACGTGTCGCGGCAGGGAAAAGCAGCCCTCATACCGATTGTTTTATTGAGGGGCCAGCGTTCGACAAGGCGGGCAATCTGTACTTGGTCGATATCGCCTTTGGTCGCGTGTTTAAAGTGAAACCGTCTGGTGATATTGACGTTGTCGCCGAGTGGGATGGCGAACCGAATGGTTTAAAAATTCATCAAGATGGACGGATTTTTATCGCTGACCACAAGTGTGGCTTGTTATTACTCGACCCCGAGCGCGGCAGCGTTTCAACAATCGCGCAGCGCTACATGACCGAAAACTTTAAAGGCTTGAACGATTTGTACATCGCCCGCAATGGCGACATCTATTTCACAGATCAAGGTCAAAGCGCAATTCAAGATCCAAGCGGGCGCGTGTACCGCCGCGACGCTTCTGGTCATACCGTGCGCATGCTCGATCACATCCCAAGCCCCAATGGCATCGTGATGAGCCCGAACGAAAAAACTCTTTATGTTGCCGCCACGCGTGGTAACTGCATATGGCGTGCCAACCTGTTGCCTGACGGCACTGGACTAGTGCGCCCTGGCCTCTTTGTACAAATGTCTGGAGGCTCTGGTCCAGATGGTATGGCCGTTGATCAAGCGGGTAACCTCGTGGTTGCACACGCAGGCGCAGGGATCGTATGGGTGTTTTCGCCGCTTGGTCAGCCACTTTGGCGCATTGATTCGTGCCAGGCGGCGCACACCACCAATGTCGCCTATG
>CALFXX010000178.1 GCA_937952975.1 uncultured Alcaligenaceae bacterium | reverse complement strand
AAGTTAAATCATTGACATCGCAAACAAAGTATTGATCGTCACAGGTGGCGCCTCGGGTTTAGGCGCCGGCACAGCCAACATGCTCACTCAACACGGTGCGCGCGTGGTGCTTGCCGATGTGCAAGACGAAGCCGGTCAGGCGCTTGCTGCTGAGTTAGGGCAATCCTATATTCACTGCGATGTCACACAAGAGCAAGACGCGCGCGCTGCGGTGGCCCAGGCGCTATCGTTAGGCAAGCTGTTTGGCCTGATAAATTGCGCAGGGATCGCACCTGCCGCCCGCACGGTTGGCAAACAGGGTGCCCATCCGCTTGATATGTTTCAAAAAGTGATCAGCATCAATCTGGTCGGAAGCTTCAACATGATTCGAATAGCCGCCGAAGCCATGGGCAAAAACGACCCAGAGCCAACCGGCGAACGCGGCGTCCTGATCAACACGGCTTCAGTCGCTGCCTATGACGGCCAAATCGGTCAAGTGGCTTACGCGGCCTCTAAAGCTGGGGTCGTTGGCATGACGTTACCAATCGCGCGCGATCTGGCGCCTCAAGGGATTCGTTGCTGCACGATCGCACCCGGCATCTTTGGCACACCGATGATGTTCGGTATGCCGCAGGCAGTACAAGATTCACTGGCAGCCAGCATTCCCTTTCCCTCAAGATTGGGTCGGCCAGAGGACTACGCCAAACTGGTCCATCAGATTGTCACAAATGAAATGTTGAACGGTGAGACGATTCGCTTAGACGGTGCGATTCGCATGCCACCAAAATGAGTTTATTGCGGGCCGCTGCGACAGTCAGCAGCCTGACCCTTTTATCGCGCATCACAGGCCTGGTGCGCGATGTCATGATCGCCCGTGCGTTTGGAGCCAGTGCGCTGACCGATGCGTTTTGGGTCGCTTTCCGAATCCCGAACCTTTTGCGCCGCCTGTTCGCTGAGGGCGCCTTCGCTCAGGCTTTCGTGCCAATCTTGGGCGAAGTTCGCAACCAGCACGAATCGCAGGTCGTCAAACAACTACTAGACCGCGTCGCGCGGACGTTGTTTTTGGTGCTGTGCCTTGTCACCCTGCTTGGCGTAGTGGGGGCCCCCCTGGTTGTCGCAGCCATGGCGAGTGGCTTAACTGATGCCTCGCGTGCGGCCGACTTCGAGGCAGCAGTCTGGATGACCAGACTGATGTTTCCTTACATTATCTGCATGTCGTTAGTGGCCTTTGCCTCGGGCGTCTTAAATACCTGGCGTCACTTTGCCGTACCGGCTATCACGCCTGCCCTACTAAACCTGTCAATGATCGGGGCGAGCTTGTTTTTATCTGGTTTTTTTAGCCGCCCTGTTTATGCTCTTGCTGCTGGTGTGATGCTGGGCGGGGTGGCGCAGTTCGCCGTGCAGTGGTGGGCACTCTCGCGCCTAAGCCTGCGCCCAACCCTGATTGGCCCGGTACGCCCTGCACTGCAAGATCCACTGGTGCGGCGGATCATGCGCCAAATGCTCCCTGCCACGCTGGGGGTTTCAGTGGCGCAAATCTCTCTGTTGATTAACACGAATATCGCCACGTGGCTGGCGGCTGGAAGCGTCAGCTGGCTTTCGTTTGCCGATCGGCTGATGGAGTTTCCGACCGCGCTGATTGGGGTGGCTTTGGGCACAGTGTTGCTGCCAAGCCTGACGCGGGCGCACGCCAAACACGACAGCGAGCACTACAGTGCCCTGCTCGACTGGGGGCTGCGCCTGATGTTGCTGTTAGGGTTGCCAGCAGCTTTGTGCATGATCATGCTCGCAGATGCGTTAGTGGCTACACTTTTTCACTACGGCGCTTTTTCTGCGGCCGACGTCCAGCAGACCCGTCTGGCTGTCATGGCGTACTCGGTCGGCTTGGTCGGTTTGCTCAGTATCAAGATCCTTGCGCCTGGTTTTTACGCCAAACAAGACATTCGCAGCCCCGTCAAAATTGCCATCGCGGTCCTGGTGGTGACCCAACTGCTGAACCTCGTGTTAGTGCCGTGGCTAGCGCACGCGGGGTTGGCCTTGGCGATCGGCCTAGGAGCCTGCCTCAACGCGACGGCTTTGTTGATTGGCTTACGACGCAAAGGGATTTATCAACCGGCTAAGGGCTGGCGTCGCTTCTTTTTGCAACAAAGCCTAGCGCTCGCAGCGTTAGCGGCGCCGCTTTGGTGGGCAGCGCGCCACATCGACTGGCTGGGCTTACAAGCCACGCCGTTGATGCGCGCTACGGCACTAGGCGCCGTCTTTTTTGTCGGTGGCATCGCCTACCTGGCCGTTTTAGCGGCAACTGGACTACGCCCAAGGCACCTTAGACGCGCACCTGTTGCAAATACAGTTGGCAAAACAGAGGCTTAGTGCTAGAATTGTGGACTTTGCTGCAACTTTCACTCTTTCAAAGAATTTAGAACATGGCCAATACCGCCCAAGCCCGCAAACGTGCACGCCAATCTGTTGCGCTGAACAAGCACAATTCAAGCCTGCGCTCAATGCTGCGCACCGCTATCAAGCGCGTACGTACCGCGATCGAAACTGGCGACAAATCAGCTGCTGCTGATGTCCTGCAAAAAGCAACCAGCGTCATTGATCGCGTGGCTGATAAAAACATCATCCACAAAAACAAAGCTGCTCGCCATAAAAGCCGCCTGTCTGCTGCCGTTAAAGCACTGGCCTAAAACACTGACGTAAACACTGGCCAGAACGCCTGGCCTCGGTCTGCTAGCTGCAGGTTCGGCTAAATACAGGTTCGGCTAGCTGCTACGACGGTTTTTTGCATGTACGGTTTTCTAGTTCGGCTTGTTTTTGTGCACCCGTATGCGCGTTTGTGCTACTCGCTACCCTCTGTTACGCATTACACATTACCACTACCGACCGTCCTAATATCAAAGATTAGACGCTCAGTAGTTGTTGGGCTCAATCAGTTATTGGACTCAAGCAAAACCATCGCAGCCCCATTGGGCTGCGATATTTTTTTTACGACAACAACACTCAAAAGCACTGAGCCGAAGCTCTACTAAGACTCACTACGAAGACGCACTAGATACGAAGCTCTCATTCGAACCTCTTTACACAACAGTGTTCTGCCTGTTCTACTTTATGTCTTGAATTGTGTTGCGTTAAATGTTGTGCCTCTCTGGATCGCACGTCAAAACACGCTTCACGACCCTCGCCTCAATCTCAAACGATAGGTTCGCCTCCATGACAAAACCGCTGATTTTACAAATTGGATCCTTCAACGGCCACGCACCTGCAGACGGTGAACTCGCCGAACGCTATGAGGTTCTTGAGTATTGGAAAGCCGCCGACAAACAAGCCTTCT
>CALFXX010000177.1 GCA_937952975.1 uncultured Alcaligenaceae bacterium | reverse complement strand
GGCGCCAGCGCGGTGCAGGCTTGGGTGGCGGCAATGACGAGCGCGAACAAACGCTGAATCAGATGTTGGTTGAGATGGACGGCTTTGAGTCTGGCGTAGGTGTGATCGTGATTGCAGCGACCAACCGCCCCGATGTGCTTGATCCTGCACTCCTGCGCCCTGGTCGTTTTGACCGTCAGGTGGTTGTGCCCTTGCCTGATATTCGCGGCCGCGAACAAATTCTTAAAGTACACATGCGTAAAGTGCCTTTGGCGCAAAACGTTGATGCACACACCTTGGCGCGTGGCTGCCCCGGTTTTTCAGGTGCCGATTTGGCTAACCTGGTCAACGAGTCTGCCTTGTTTGCCGCACGTCGCAATGGTCGTACCGTTGATATGTCTGACTTTGAAAAAGCCAAAGACAAGATCATCATGGGTGCCGAGCGTCGTTCAATCGTGATGCCGGAAGAAGAGCGCCGTAACACCGCTTATCACGAATCTGGTCACGCGATTGTGGCGCGTATGCTGCCTAAAACAGATCCTGTCCATAAAGTGACGATTATTCCGCGTGGTCGTGCCTTAGGTGTCACGATGCAATTGCCTGAAGGTGATCGCTACAGTATGGATAAAGAGCGTCTGCTGTGCACGATTGCCGTGCTGTTTGGTGGTCGTATTGCTGAAGAACTTTTCATGAATCAGATGACAACCGGTGCGTCAAATGACTTTGAGCGCGCCACGGCGATTGCACGCGATATGGTGACGCGTTACGGCATGACCGACACGCTGGGTCCAGTGGTCTACGCCGAAAATGAAGGCGAAGTATTTTTAGGCCGTAGCGTGACTAAAACCACGCACATGTCTGAAGCCACGATGCAGACCGTTGACAAAGAAATTCGCAAGATTATCGACGAGCAGTACGCGCGCGCGCGTTCGATTCTTGAAGAGGCTCGCGAAAAAGTCGAGATCATGACGAAGGCCTTGCTCGAATGGGAAACCATCGACGCAGATCAGATCAGTGACATTATCGAAGGGCGCCCACCGCGCCCACCAAAAGTGCCGCAGGCGCCTGCCGATTCGTCGGATACACCTCCAACGGGTGCTGCGCCTACAAACGATCCTGCAGCTGTGGTTTAAGACTGCAATAGGGCTCAGCCTGATGTCAGGAAGCTGGATATGCGGGCGCTTTGAGTTTTCACTCAAGCGCCCGCTTTTAATGGGTATCGTCAACGTCACGCCTGATTCGTTTTCAGACGGTGGTCAGCACGCGCACGCACAATCGGCGATCGCGCACGCTCAGCAGTTAGTGGCCGAGGGCGCCGATATTATCGATATTGGTGGTGAATCCACCCGCCCTGGCGCCTTGCCAGTTTCGGTTCAAGAAGAGCTTGCGCGGGTGTTGCCCGTGATTGCCGCGTTGCGCGAAAGTGGCGTTGCAATCTCTGTTGACACTTGCAAGCCCCAGGTGATGCACGCGGCGCTTGAAGCAGGTGCCGACGTGATTAACGATGTGACGGGTATGCGGCATCCCGAGGCCCAACGCGTGATTGCTGCGCATCCACGTTGCGGAGTTTGCCTGATGCACATGCAGGGTGAGCCGCGTACGATGCAAAGTAACCCTCAGTACCAAAACGTTGTGCACGAGGTTAAAACAGAGTTGGTCGTACAGGCGCAGTTGCTTGAGCAACTCGGGGTTAAGAGCACCCGTATCAGCTTGGACCCCGGCCTAGGCTTTGGCAAAACACTTGAACATAACTATCGATTGTTACAGGGCTTAGCGCAGCTCGTTCAAAGCGGGTATCCGATCGTACTCGGGGCCTCACGCAAATCCATGATCGGTGCTGTGACTGGCAAGGCTGTTGACCAACGCTTGAGTGGTAGTATTGCGGCGGCGCTGGCAGGGGTGGCCAGAGGTGCGGCGGTTCTGCGTGTACATGATGTGGGCGCTACGCAAGACGCCTTGAAAGTTTGGCAGGCAGTTCAGCTTGCAGAGGGTCTCCAATGACACCTTGTTGGCACTGAAGTGCGAGTTTCCCGGAGAAAAAGATGAGTCAAAGAAAATATTTCGGTACCGACGGCGTGCGCGGCAAGGTGGGCGGCGAAGTCATTAATGCCGAATTCGCGCTCAGGCTTGGATATGCAGCCGGCAAGGTTTTGGCTAAAGAACATTCGGCTCGGCGTGGCCGCCCGACCGTGCTAATTGGTAAAGACACACGGATTAGCGGCTATATGCTTGAGTCTGCGCTTGAAGCAGGCTTCGCTTCGGCTGGCATTGAGGTCTTATTGGCCGGGCCGCTACCGACCCCAGCTGTGGCGTATTTGACCCGTACCTGGCGTCTGGTGGCAGGCATCGTGATTAGCGCCTCGCATAACCCTTATTACGATAACGGCATCAAGTTTTTTTCGTCTAAAGGGATGAAGCTGCCTGATGAAACCGAAGCGGCCATTGAGGCGGCACTTGATGAGCCTATGCAGTGCGTGAGCTCTGAAAAGCTCGGGCGTGCGCGGCGTATCGATGATGCACCGGGTCGTTATATTGAGTTCTGCAAAAGTACCTATCCGTCAGATTTAGATTTAGGTGGTTTGAAACTTGTCGTTGATGCCGCCAACGGTGCGGCCTACCATATTGCGCCCCATGTGTTTCGCGAGCTCGGTGCTGAGGTCACAGCAATTGGCGTCTCACCAGATGGATTCAATATCAATAAAGATGTCGGTGCCTTGCATCCCGAAAGCCTGGCTGCAGAGGTGCGCGCTCGAGGTGCAGATCTTGGTATTGCCCTAGACGGTGATGCAGACCGGGTCCAAATGGTGGATGCCTCTGGGCGCGTCTATAACGGTGATGAGCTGTTATATGCCGTGCTTCGTGAGCGCCTCTTGCGTGGTCCTGTGGCAGGTGTGGTGGGCACGCTCATGACAAATTTCGGGTTTGAGCGTCAGCTTAAAACCTTGGGTATCCCCTTCGAGCGGGCTCAGGTCGGTGATCGTTATGTGCTCGAGCAGTTACGCAATCGTGGCTGGCTCTATGGCGGCGAAAGTTCGGGTCATCTCTTGTGTTTGGATTCACACACAACCGGCGACGGCATCATTGCTGCCTTGCAGGTGTTGGCGGCCCTGCAGCGCAGCGGTGAGACGCTTGCGCAGTGGGTCTCTGCGTTACGCATGTACCCACAAAAAATGATTAATGTCGCACTGAAGCCCGGTACCGATTGGGCAACGCATGCAGGCTTACAGGCCGCTCAACGACAAGCCGAAGCCTTGCTTGGTGAGCGTGGTCGAGTCTTAATTCGTGCCTCGGGTACCGAGCCCAAACTACGCTTGATGGTCGAGGCCGATGACGAAGCGTTGGCGACTGCGTGTGTTGATTTATTGGCAGCGGTCGATTTGGCAAGTTAGTAATCGAACAATCCGCTGATTCAGCGAACGAAGCTCTTGTATCCTCGGTGGTTCTGATGTTTAAAAGGCTGGCCTAAAGTCAAAAAACCTTCATCATTTCGTCACTTTCGTGAAATGTCAGTTGGTCATAGTGAGGGATACTTCAGGAGACTCACCTCATGCTTGAGCTTGTACGCAGTGCCTCTAGTCTGTTTACGCTTCCGGCCGCTTCAAATCATTCGGCTGGGTTAGTCGTTGGCTTGGCGCAATCGCCCGAAGAAATTGAACTGGCTCAGCGCCTGCGCCACGATGTCTTTAGTACAGAGTATGGTGCAGCACTCGGACATGATCGCGATGGTATCGATTGCGATGATTTTGATCGCTGGTGTGCACATCTCTTAGTCCGTGAACTTTCTACTGATCAAGTTGTAGGCACTTATCGCGTGTTGACCCCGCAACAAGCCAAGCGCGCGGGAAGTTATTACTCTGAATCCGAGTTTGATCTGAGCGGTTTAGGGGCAGTGCGTGATTCGTTAGTCGAGTTTGGGCGAGCCTGCATCCACGAAGAGCATCGCCAGGGTGGTGTCTTGATGATGCTCTGGTCGGGTTTGGCTGAAATCCTGAAGCAAGGTAAGTACGAACACGTACTGGGTTGTGCAAGCGTCAGCCTGCGCGACGACGGTGTGACCGCAGCCGAAGTATGGCGCCAGGTCAAAGAGCGCTCGTTATTCACCGAGGATATTGGCGTCAAACCCTTGCATCGTTATCCGGTTGAGCAACTTGATCGCCAACTTCCTGCTTCGGTACCGGCATTACTAAAAGGCTATTTGAAACTGGGTGCTCGCGTGTGCGGCGAACCGGCTTGGGACCCTGACTTCAATACCGCTGATTTTCCGATGTTGCTGTCGGTCAGTCATATGGGACAACGTTACCGTAAGCACTTTGGCTTCGATCAGGTTAAACCGGTATCAACTCAAAATTAAAACCGACCTTGCCCCATTCGGTTTCTTCGCCGTGTAATGAAAAATCGGTTAACGGATGCGAGGCAAGCCATTTTTTATCAACTTTACACACGATAGAAAGCCCTTTTACGCTAACCGACAAGGGCAGATTCGCCACGTCTTCGCGGCGCCGGCAAAGCAAGACCCCTAAGCGCAAGCACAGTATAGTCAGCCATTGCTCGCGATTTTTGACTAGATTTTGAGCTTTGCTCAGTTTGCCGGTATGCGCCAAGGCCAATAGCCCAAGTTGCGCCTGGTCGACTCTTGAAAATCCCGGCATATCAGCGTTGTTCAAGATGTAGGCGCTATGCTTGTGATACCCCGCCTGAGCGATTGATAAGCCTACTTCGTGCAAGTCAGCCGCCCAACTTAGGGTGTGGCGCAGCTCGTCTTGTTCGGTACGGTCAGGTAGTATGGCGTCAAAGAGACTTAAGGCACTGCGTTTGACTCGTGCAGATTGTCGGGTGTCAACGTGATAGCGTTTGGTAAAGGCCAAGACAGAGACGTCACGTCGGTCATGGGCTTCTTCGCGACCAGCTAAGTCAACCAAGACGCCAAGTCGCAAAGCGCCGTCGCCGGTCTTCATGACATCGACGCGCATTTCGTCAAAGAAGGCGCTCATGATTGCCAAGCCGCCCGTTAAGACGTCGGCTCGCTCGAGCTTGATACCGGGCAGATCGTTTGGGATCACTCGCCCAGCGCGTACGAGCTTTGCTTTGAGCTTCTCGAGGCCCTCACGCGTGATGCCGTCGGGCGACAGACGTCCTTCTGTCAAGATGGCGAAAAGCGCCTTAGCGGTACCTGACGAACCAAAGGCAGCGTCCCAGCCCATTTTGCGGTAGGGCTTTGTGATGACCTCGAATTCGCGTCTGGCCGCAAGCTCTGCTTGTTTCATCGAGTAGTTGTCGATGATGCCATCCGGAAAAAACTTGCGGCTGTAACTGACGCAGCCCATGTAAAGCGACGAGGTGAGTAGAGGTTCGTCGCCGCGACCGATGATAACCTCGGTTGAGCCACCACCGATGTCAATAACGAGGCGACGATCGGTTGAAATCGGCAGCGTGTGGCTGACGCCAGAGTAGATCAGGCGTGCCTCTTCGCGCCCGGCGATGACTTCAATCGGAAAACCAAGGGCTTGCTCGGCACGCGGCAAAAAATCGCCTACGTTACGCGCGACACGAAAGGTATTGGTTGCAACCGCACGCACCCGGTCGGGATGAAAGCTGCGCAAGCGTTCGCCAAAACGTTTAAGCACCTCAATGGCGCGTTCAACTGACTCGTCATCAAGGATTTTTGCCGCGTTGAGCCCCGCGGCTAAACGCACGGTCTCTTTGAGCCGATCGATTTGATAAATGTGCTTGGCACCGTTTTGCTCGGCTACCCGTCCGATCGATAGCCTAAAGCTGTTCGACCCCAGATCTACTGCTGCCAAGAGGTGTTCCATCAACGTCAACCCATAACCCAATTGCACGTATTATAAAAGGGTATCCAGAATTCAAAAAAATGAGCCGGGTTGCTTTGATTGTTACGAAACTGTAACTTTGCTGTTGTACAACCCTAGGTACTCAAAAATTAAGGTCGCATCCTATGCCTGCGCGTAAAAAAGCCGAACCGCTTTTTCTGAACCGAGAGTTGTCCCTGCTTCAGTTCAACGAGCGGGTCTTAGCCATGGCTGAGCACCCAGATACCCCCTTGCTTGAGCGCTTGCGCTATGTCTGCATTGTGAGCTCGAATCTCGATGAGTTTTTTGAGATTCGGGTATCAAGCTTAAAAGAACAATTGGCGCAACATCCAAAGTTGATGGGCCCGGATGGCATGACCACTGAGGAGGCCTACGAGCGGGTGCAGCTTGAAGTGCATCGCATGGTCGATCGGCAGTACGCCCTGCTCAACGATGATATCTACCCGCGTTTACGCACTGAGGGTGTGTATCTTCACCATGCGATTGAATGGAACGAGGCGCAAACCGCTTGGGCGAAAGAGGTGTTTCATCGTGACGTGATGCCGTTGCTCACGCCTATTGGCCTGGATCCCGCGCATCCGTTTCCGCGCGTTTATAACAAGAGCCTGAATTTTATTGTCCCTCTGTCTGGGCAGGATGCTTTTGGTCGCAAGGCCACGATTGCCATTGTGCAGGCCCCTCGGGCGCTACCCCGTCTGATACAAATGCCGCCAAAGGTGTCGGGCCAGCCCCATAGCTTTATTTTGTTAACGAGCTTGCTGCGCGCGTTCGTTGGCGAATTGTTTCCGGGCATGACCATGCAGGGCTGTTATCAATGGCGGGTGACGCGCAATAGTGATCTGTTTGTTGACGAAGAAGAAGTCACGAACTTGCGTCAGGCGCTGCAAGGTGAGCTGTCACAGCGCAATTTCGGCTCTGCTGTTCGGCTTGAAATTGATTTGCAAACCCCAGTTGAAATTGCTAATTTTTTGCAAAAAGAATTTTCGCTGACTGAGGCAGACACCTATCGTGTCAATGGGCCGGCAAACGTTTCGCGTTTGATGCAGATCTGTAATTTGGTGAAAAGACCAGACCTGCTATTTCCAGAGTATCACGGGCCTATTCCTGCACCCTTTGATAGTTTGCCCAATCGGTCGTCTGCGATTTTCGAGGCGATCGCCAAAGAAGATCGTCTATTGCATCATCCGTATGAATCCTTTCAACCAGTGATTGATTTCTTAACCGCGGCCGCGGTTGACCCCGACGTAGTCGCGATTAAGCAGACAATCTATCGGACAGGTGAAGATTCAGAGCTGATGAGGTTGTTGCTCTCGGCAGCCAGAGCGGGAAAAGAAGTGACAGTGGTTGTAGAGTTGATGGCGCGCTTTGATGAGCAAACCAACATTAACTGGGCCGCTCGCCTCGAAGAAGTTGGCGCGCACGTTGTGTATGGCGTAGTGGGGCATAAAACACATGCCAAGATGGCACTCGTGCTGCGTCGTGAAAAAGGTCGGATTCGCCGCTATGGGCATTTGGGCACTGGCAACTATCATCCGCGCACGGCAAGTCTGTATACCGACTTTGGCCTGTTGACGGCCGAGCCGCGTCTGTGCGAAGACATGGACAAAGTGTTTTCTCAGTTAACGGGGCTAGGTTCGCGACGGACTCTGAAAGAACTATTACAGTCGCCGTTTACGCTACACGACACGGTCGTATCGATGATTCGCGCCGAGGCTCGCGCTGCACGTGCAGGTAAAAAGTCGCGGATTTTAGTGAAGTTAAATTCTTTGCTTGAGCCCATCGTGATTCAAGAGCTCTACAAGGCGAGCCAAGCCGGAGTCAAAATCGATTTGATCATTCGTGGCGTTTGCGCGTTGCGTTCGGGCGTGCCGGGCTTGTCTGAGAACATCACCGTTCGCTCAATTATTGGCCGGTTTTTAGAGCATTCACGGGTGTTCTATTTTTACAATCAGGGGGCCGAGTCGGTTTACCTTTCTTCGGCCGACTGGATGGATCGTAACTTTTTTAGGCGTGTTGAAATCGCGTTTCCGGTTTTAGAAACCACCTTAAAAAAGCGCGTCATCGACGAGGCGTTTACCTTTGCGCTGCGTGACAATCGGCAAGCCTGGTTGCAACAACCCGATGGAAGTTATAGCCGGCTAACTAACCGGCGCGCGCTCTTCAAATTGCATGAGCATTTGATGAAAAAATAATAAATATCATTAAAATCAAATACTTATAATATATTTTCGAATGACCCCTGCTTGGGGTCATTATTGTTTGTGACTGTCATAAAGTCGTCACGTTTGGTCTGTACCATATCGACACTAGCGCTAAATGGCGTTCTAGTCATTGATGTTTTTGTGTTGATTTGAATTTTAAAAGGTTACGACATGCTCAAACTCTCACTTGTAAAACTCTCTGCGGCGCTCGCGCTCAGCACGATGGGTTTCGCTTCGCAAGCTGTGGATATCACCGGTGCTGGTGCAACGTTTCCGTTTCCAATTTACGCCAAGTGGGCCGCCGACTATAAAGCAGCCTCGGGTAATTCCGTCAACTATCAATCGATTGGCTCGGGTGGTGGCGTACAACAAATTACCGCTAAAACAGTCGATTTTGGTGCAACCGATGATCCAATGAGCGGCGAACAGCTTGATAAGGTCGGCCTGATGCAGTTTCCGGCTGTGATTGGCGGCACCGTTGCCGTTGTCAACGTCGAGGGCGTCAAGCCGGGTCAGTTGAAGCTGACGGGCCCTGTGCTGGCAGATATCTTTTTGGGTAAGGTCAAGCTCTGGAACGACCCAGCGATTCAGGCCATCAATGCCGACCTTAAACTGCCTGCTACCGATATTATCGTGGTGCATCGTTCAGACGGTTCGGGTACGACTTTTGGCTGGACAAACTATCTAAGTAAAGTCTCACCTGACTGGAAAGCCAAAGTCGGTGAGGGCAAGGCGGTAAAGTGGCCTGCAGGTCAGGGCGGTAAGGGTAATGAAGGTGTTGCTGCGTACGTCAAACAATTGAAAAATTCAATTGGTTATGTTGAGTTTGCCTATGCCAAGCAAAATGGTTTGGCTTGGACGCAAATCAGCAATAAAGACGGCAAGTTTGTTCAGCCTGAGCTAAAAGCTTTTTCAGCCGCAGCCGCCAACGCCAAGTGGGATAGCGCGCCTGGTATGGGTGTTGTGCTGACAGATCAGCCTGGTGCTGATTCTTGGCCTGTTACCAGTGCTACGTTTATCGTGTTGTACAAAGAGCAAGCGAAGGCTGAAAAAGGTAAAGCAACCGTTGCCTTTTTTGACTGGGCATTCGCGAAAGGCGCTGAGACCGCAGCCGCCATGGATTATGTGCCTTTGCCTGCCGCAGTAACAGATCAAATCCGTGCAGCCTGGAAAGCGAATCTGAAAGCCGACGGCAAACCGTTGCTGAACTAAGTGCGACGTTTTTGAGTCCTTGCAATACGGTGGGCTTGCTTTCAGGAGCGTTTGAAAGCAGGCCCATAATCAGATTCAGTTAGTAGATACCTATGAAAAAAACTCAGCACTCATGGCACGACACAGCGTTTAAAAGCGTGACCCGTCTGTTTTCGTTTTTAGTGTTTAGTTTGCTAGCTGCGATCATGTTTTCGCTTTTGTACGGCAGCCAAGAGACGCTCTCAAAATACGGTTTGTCTTTTTTGTGGACAAACGAATGGGATCCGGTTCAGTCTGAGTTCGGCGCTCTTGTACCGATCATCGGTACGCTGTTGACATCGTTTGTGGCACTGTTGGTTGCGATTCCTGTGTCGTTCGGTATCGCAATCTTTTTGACCGAGTTGGCCCCTAACTGGTTAAAGCGCCCAATTGGCACTGCAATTGAGATGCTGGCTGCCATCCCCTCGATCATTTATGGCATGTGGGGCTTATTTATTTTTGTGCCTTTTTTTCAAGAATTTGTTCAGCCGAGTCTGATCAAGGCCCTGAGCCCCATCCCTTTTATTGGTTGGATGTTTTCGGGCGCGCCGTTCGGAATCGGTATTTTCACCGCAGGCTTGATCCTTGCCATCATGGTGATCCCGTTTATTACTGCGGTGATGCGTGATGTGTTTGAACTTGTGCCACCGCTGCTCAAAGAGTCAGCGTACGGCTTGGGCAGCTCAACCTGGGAAGTCATGTGGAAAGTCGTTTTGCCCTTCACACGCTCGGGGGTGATCGGGGGCGTGATGTTGGGATTGGGTCGTGCCTTGGGCGAGACCATGGCGGTGACGTTTGTCATTGGCAATGCCTTTCGGATGCCTGAGTCTTTCTTTGCGCCCGGTAATTCAATTGCCTCAGCACTTGCGAACGAATTTAACGAGGCTGGCGGAATGCAAAAATCGGCCTTGATTGAGCTTGGTCTGATTTTGTTTTTGATTACGACTGTTGTACTTGCCCTAGCCAAAATGATGTTGCTGCGCATGGATCAGGCTGAAGGAAAAAAATCGTGAATATCAACGTGAAAGTAACGATCCAAGCCCCGGTCTCGGCGATTCGTGCGGACAATTGGGTCTACCGACGTCGCGCGATTATGAACAAGGTGATGTTGACCTTGTCAATGGCTGCACTCGTCTTCGGTCTGTTTTGGCTGTGTTGGATTCTGGCCGTGTTGGTGATTAAGGGCGGTGGTGCGTTGTCACTGACGTTGTTTACTGAAAGCACTCCACCACCCGGTCAGGCCGGCGGCTTGCTCAATGCAATCTTGGGCAGTTTTGTGATGGTCGGAGTCGGCACGCTGATTGGTACACCCGTTGGTATTTTGGCAGGCACTTATTTGGCCGAGTACGGACAGCGCGGTTGGTTGGCGCCAGCCACGCGGTTTTTAAATGACGTCTTGTTATCAGCGCCATCGATTGTGATTGGATTGTTTATTTATGCGGTGTACGTGTCGCAAGTCGGGCACTATTCGGGCTGGGCTGGGTCGTTTGCGTTGGCGATCTTGGTGATCCCTGTCGTTGTGCGCACCACAGATAACATGCTGTTGTTGGTGCCGAATAGTTTGCGCGAGGCCTGCTTTGCGCTTGGGTGCCCTAAGTGGCGCATGATTACGATGGTGTCGTACAAAGCCGCACGCTCGGGTATTTTGACAGGGGTATTGCTTGCCGTAGCACGTGTTGCGGGTGAAACAGCTCCGCTGCTGTTTACAGCATTGAATAACCAGTTTATGTCTTTTGATATGAACGCTCCGCTCGCGAACTTACCTGTTGTTATTTTTCAGTTTGCCGCCAGCCCTTTCAAAGATTGGAATACGCTTGCGTGGGCCGGAGCGACCTTAATCACCTTAGCGGTACTTGCTCTGAATATCGTCGCGCGCTCGCTGTTTCGTAAGACTTCATAATTGACATTGTTTTGACCGCCGGCGTTTGTGCCACGGTTTCATTGAACAGAACCACAAGGTATTTATTATGCCCACATCCGTTGCCCAAGCCCAAGCGTCTGCCAACGTACCTTCAAAAATTGAAGTGAAAAACTTGAATTTTTATTACGGCAAGTTTCACGCTCTGCGCGATGTCAATATGTCGATTGCTGAAAATAAAGTCACGGCTTTTATTGGCCCCTCGGGTTGTGGCAAGTCGACGTTACTGCGTACCTTTAATCGCATGTTTGAGTTGTATCCGGGGCAACGCGCTGAGGGCGAAATTGTGCTGGATGGCGAAAATTTACTGACCAGCAAAACTGATATTTCTTTGTTGCGCGCGAAGGTGGGGATGGTGTTTCAAAAACCTACGCCTTTTCCAATGAGCATTTACGATAACGTCGCGTTTGGTGTGCGCTTGTTCGAGAACTTGAGCAAAGGTCAAATGGATGAGCGGGTTGAATGGGCGTTAAGCAAGGCTGCGCTCTGGAATGAAGTCAAAGACAAACTCAATCAAAACGGCGGTAGCTTGTCTGGCGGTCAGCAGCAACGCTTGTGCATTGCACGTGGTGTTGCGATTAAGCCTGAGGTTCTGTTGCTTGACGAACCGTGCTCAGCGCTTGACCCGATCTCAACGGCTAAAGTCGAAGAACTTATCGCAGAATTAAAAAATGACTACACCGTGGTGATCGTGACACACAATATGCAGCAGGCTGCTCGCTGCTCTGATTTCACCGCGTACATGTACCTGGGCGAACTCATGGAATTTGGTAAAACCGATCAAATTTTTGTTAAACCCACGCGCAAAGAGACTGAAGACTACATTACTGGGCGCTTTGGTTAAGACGGGTCGAGACAAGCGTTCAGCTTGATTTAGGTTAATAACAATACCCTTTGAAACATCAGCAAGTACAGGTCGATACAATGGATATTCAGATTGAAGCATTGGCAGAAAATTTCACCGTGGTGAAACTGATTGGTAAGCTCGATTTAATGGGTGCACAAGCTATTGAGACGCGTTTAGGGGCAACAGCCAATCGTGGCGACCACGTCATTGTTGATCTTGAAGGTGTTACCTTTTTGGCATCGATGGGCATCCGTAGTTTAGTGATGGCCGCCAAAACCGCTCAGCTAAAAGGAAGGCGCCTGGTGGTCATCAAGGCGTCGACAGACGTTGAGCAAGTATTGGTTGCCAGCGGTCTTGATAGCCTCATCCCGTTAGTCGCGACGATAGAAGCCGCCATCGCGTTGTGCCCAAGCGCTTAGCCACAGATTGTTGCGAGTAGTATGAGTGCCCCGATCCACTGCGAAGTGAATATTGAGTATGGTCATGACCCTATCTGTGCCGTTAAAGATGGAATCACTGATGCAGATTTCTCAGTGGGTAGAAAATTGTTTGGATCAGTGGTTGCTACCGTCAGCTAAAAATTTCGCCGTGCAACTGTGTTGTGAAGAGGCTTTTTCCAACGTTGTAAAGTACGGAGTGACTGACTCTACCACTTGCGAATCAGAACCTGGATTGGCGACCTTTACACTTGACTGTCGACGTGATCAGCTGCAATTAGTCATCGAAGATTCGTGTAAGGCATTCAATCCCCTTGAGACAGCCTCACCTGTGGTACCCAACAATTTGAGCGAGGCTAAGATCGGTGGGCTTGGAATCGATCTAATGAAGAAGTTTGCGCAAAAAATAATGTACGAGCGCAAAGACTACAAGAATCGAATGTTGTTCATCTTTGACCTACCGTCGGTCAAGGTTACTCCACTCGTTGACTAAGCACTGAGTACTCTCGGTTAGCGCCATCGCTTAAGTCATTTCTAAGTGCGTTCAATATCGCACTACCCGCTTCGGTGTATCCCATGACGCAAGTCACTGCTTGTGAGCTGTGCGAGATGGCACGCAACGTGCGTACGTCACGCGTTAGAAAGCTGTTTTAGCTTGTGGTTCCAAAAATTGCATTTCGTACTGATAATTCGCAAACTTCATAGTATGGCCACAATAGGTTGCCCTTGATGAATGTAACAGGGGTAGCATACGAACTGTTCATAGTTGACGCACATTCACCCATCATTTAGTTAGCGGATAAATCAAAGATACGTTGACAAAATGTCTTTAAAAAAAAGAAACCGATAGCGGGTGGTTTTCGATGACTACGACCGTTAATCAGCTTGCGTTACACCAAAAAATAATCGAACCCACGATGCTGGTGAGTGAGCTAGAAACTATTTTTGAAAAGTACACATACATTCAAAGCTGTGTGATTACTGAGATCGGCAAGCCGTTGAGCCTCATTTCAAAAAAAAGATTGATGGCGACCTTGAGCAAGCCTTATGTGCGTGAGTTGTACGCACAAAAGCCGGTTTATCGTTTACGTTTTGTACAGACGATTGATGATCGACCATTGATTCTAGAAGGTTCGACTCCCATTGCCGAAGCGGTGAGCTTGGCTTTATCCAGAGACGCCGAGCGGTGCTATGAGCCGATCGTGGTAAACACCAAAATTGGCCCTCAAACCCTCGAAGTTGATCTTTTATTGCGTGCCCAATCGCGGATTTTGCAAGAATCGATTGAACTAAAAGAAGGCCTGTTGACGGACGTCCGACAAAGTGCGGAAGAGTTGAAAAAAGCGATCTCTGAGCTTGAACTCGCCAAAGAGCGGTTGGAGAGCTCTGAGGCAAGCCTCGAGCAAGAGGTGGCAAAGCGCACGCGTGAGTTAGAAACGGTGAACGCCGACCTTCTTTCACAGCAAGCTCAAATTCAAAATGAACTAGAGGTTGCCAGAACCTTACAACAGTCGATTTTACCAAGTTCATTTCCAGCGGACAGCCGTTTTAATGGGCGCGCATATATGCGGGCTGCTCGAATGATTGGTGGCGATTTTTTTGACGTCTTCAAAATTAGCGACGATCACTTAGGTGTTGTCGTGGCGGACGTTAGTGGTAAGGGAGTTCCTGCTGCGTTGTTCATGGTGTTGGCTCGGACGATGTTGCAAGAGGTTGCCCGACATTCACTTGTGCCCAGTGAGTGCTTAGCAGAGGTCAACCAACAACTACTGGCAAAAAATCCTCTTTCGCTGTTTGTCACAATGTTATTTGGGGTGCTTGATGCTCGGTCCGGAGAGTTTGTATTCTCTAACGGCGGACACTCGATGCCCTATTTGTTGCGTGTAGATGGCGCAATTGAGTCTGTAGCTACACGTGGCTCGCCCCTCGTAGGGCTTTTGGATTTTGCGAGTTATACCGATCATAAGGTGTATCTCTCTGCGCATGACCAGGTGATTATGATTACAGATGGTGTGACCGAATGCTTCGACGATAAAGAGCAAGCGTTTGGTGAAAATCGGCTATTAAACTTTTTCAATGCTATGTCGCGCGAGCCAACAGACGCAATCGTAGATGGGCTTGTCAAGCGGCTCGATGAGTTCTCTAACGGCACGACCCCTTCTGACGACATCACAGTACTAGGATTCGAGTATTGTGGACTTCCTGTTACTACTCAGGACGACTCGCCTGTTTGTGGGGCTGATGATCAGATCAAACAAACAGGCCTTAGCCCCCTGAAGCTTCTGCGTTGCACGAACGCATCTGAGTTACCCCTGGCCGGTCAACCAACCAAGTGCTATGTGTGATGCAAAAGATGGTTTCTTGGTGTTCTTCGTTCTCAAGACGCTTGAGGCGAATATTTATGAAAAAAAATGACGGCTCTACGGTGTTAGTCGAACGTCCGGTCGTCATATCGCGTGTTCTTCCAGCGATTGGCTTGCTCTTAAGTCTATTGATCTTCGCCGAGGGACTTTATGTGTTGGCACCTCGGTTTCTAGATGAGAGCGATAAGCCCAAGATGGTGCGCGCGGATGGCACAAAAATTGAACCGTTTGACGTTGTGCTGATTACCGACGAATCAGGTGCCACAAAAAATATCGGCAAAGACATGGCGAGCGGCTTTCTAAACGCCTTACAAAAAAATGATGCCTCGCAAGAGATACGACTTCTAGTTCGAGATGATAAGGGTGAAGCCGAGGCGACTGCCGCCATTGCAAGTGGCTCTGCAATGGGCTTTCGCACGCTTGCTTTAGTCGGCCCAACTGAACGTTCGGGCTTTCAGGCTGTGCGCGACGCAGCGAATGAAAACGAAGTAGTGGCTTTGGTACCAATTGGCAGTCCGTCAAAAATGGCAAACGGAGATTGGACGTTTACCTTGGTTGCTTCAGCCTACAAAAATGGCGTTGTGATGGGGCGCTTGCTGCAGAAGATCATCAAGAGTCCCTCCGTCGTTCAGTACTCACACGATGTTTTAGAAACGGCCGGATTTTGGGGCGGTATCCTTGAGGCGTTTACGGGTAGTGGTGTCGAGGGTATTGATCAGGTTGACTGGCCTAAAAATGCCACCTCGGCGCAAATTGCAGAACAGATGGCGGCCAACAATTGGCATGATGTCACTATTATCTCTCTACCAATGGACGAGGCCGAAGTGGTATTGCGCGCGTTGCGTGATTACGGCTACATTGGCACGGTCGTTGTAGAAGGCGAGGCCTCTTTAGAGCAATTTGCCCAGCGCTTTAAGGCGGATCGCGGTGAGGTCTTGAAAGTAGGTCAAATGACAAATAACGTGCTTAGTGTGGTGCCGTTTACCTCGACCATAGCAAGTGAACAAAGCCAGCATCTGATTACGAACTATCGAAATCAAACTGGCAGCGAACCGAGTTGGGCCTACGCCTACGGTTATGACGCAGGCTTGTTGATTTCAAATTTTGTTCGAGATAGCAAAGCCAGGGGGCTGTTTAATCTGTCCAATCCAGATTTGATGCGGGCTGAGCTGAAAAAACACCTTAGTCAATTACGGATGGGTGAAAAGGCGACGATCGGCTTCACCGGCCCGGTCGACTTCAAAGAAAATAATACGCGTGAATTATCCCCAAGGCTTGTGATGTATCGCGAGCGCAAACAAACGCCTTATTTTATTCAAGTCAGTGATACGCCTTCGCTTTTGCTAGATCAGGCACAGTCGCAAGACTATATAACGATGGATCAAATGAGCTACCGAGTCGTGCCGGTCGTCCATGTTGGCATCAATTCACGTGCGTTTAATCAGGTGAATCTCGACACCGGGACGTTCGAAAGTACTTTTGATATCTGGTTTAAGTCTAAAGACCAGATCGACATTGCCGATATTCAATTTTTGAACGCTGTCGGTGATCTGAAATCGGTCGTCCTAAAAGAAGAAAAGCAACAAGCCAATGAGAATTATCGAAGATATGTCGTGCAAGGTGTCTTTCGTTTTGATCCAAATCCGGGTGATTTAGTTTTAGATCAAGTGCATTTGCAAATGCTCTGGCGGCATCGCAAGCTTGATTCGACTCAACTTAAATTTGTGGCAGACCCTGAAGTGTTTTACATGGCCAGCGGTGATGCGGTGGCATCGGGCCAGGCCTATGACACCCTTGCCGTAGCAGGTTATCGCCCACAATCATCTTTTTTAGCCATTGATAATAAGCAGGTGAAAGCCTTGGGCGATAGCCGTGGCTCACGCGGTTTTGTTGACTATTCGGTGGGCACGTTTCAGATAGAGCTGCAGCGAAATATTTCGACACTGACTTCGCGTATTGTTAGGTTATTTAGTGCGACTGTTTTACAAGATATATTTGGATTTACAGCGCTTGCGTTGGTAGGCGTATCGCTCGTTTGGCTTGCTAAGCCCAGAGGGTACTTCGAGGCACTATTTTGCATTGCGCTTTTGATTGCAAGCACATTCAGCGAAACGATCTTATTCACCTTGCCGTTGACTGCAAAGTTTGATGTCGAAACTTTAGCGTTTATTCGAACGAGTTATAACTTTTTGTTCATCATTTTGGCCGTTCGCTTGAGTGACATGTTGCTAATGACACTCATGTGGAACAAGAGAAAAAAAGAGAAAAAAGTTCAGCCTGTAATTTTGTTTTTTTCTCGCGTCGGTTTGTATTTTGCAGGGGTCGCAGTCTTTTATATGGGTGTCCTTGGTAAAGACTTGCTTCCAATTTTGGCGACTGCCTCGGTTTTATTAACGGTGATCGGTTTGGCTTTACGCGAGTTGATTTTTGATTCGGTCGCTGGCATTGCGTTGGCTGCAGATCAAAATGTGGCGGTAGGCCAATGGATCAATTTCAAAACTCGAGACCGCAATCTTTCGGGTGTTGTTGAAATGCTTGGTTGGCGCTTTGTGACTCTTCGCTCGCGAGACCAGCAGGCGCACTTCATCCCCAATTCGATTTTCGCGACCCAAATCTTGTCTAATCTGTCCAACGATCAAGGCTATATTCGTATTGAGATCCCTTTTTTAATGTCGGCAAAAGCTGACGTTAATCGGCTCTTTATGACTTTGGTTGAAGCATTAAAAGAACCGCTCTTGAACGTGCCACACGTTGATCACTCTCGCCCGGTTAAAGTCCTGCTCGACGGACTTCAAGAAGGAAGCGTACGCTGTGTGGTGCAGGTGTTTTATTCGCCTGAGGTAAGCACTGACTTATTAAAAACAACTGTTTTAGAGGTGGTGCGGCGTGTCTTGGTGCAAGAAGATGCTTTGTCAAATCCTTGGTTAGGTTTCCGACCAAGCAAGCAGGGGGCCTGAGCTTAGCTCGTCAACTGACGGGGGGTTTACACCGTGTTTGGACGCCTGTGTTTATTCTGTTACACTGCTGATCTTTCGGGGCGTAGCGCAGCCTGGTAGCGCATCTGCTTTGGGAGCAGAGGGTCGTGAGTTCGAATCCCACCGCCCCGACCAGTAATATCAAAAGGCTAGTTTCTTCATCGAAACTAGCCTTTTGCCTTTTGGGGTTTACTTCTGCACCTTTTGCCACGAATAAGCGTACGTTTTTGCTTAAAACTAGCCTTTCATTTTTTAGCAAGCGAGTTTTTTCCGACGGTGTGATAATGAATCTCGAGCCAAAAACAGGGCCTGGACCGTGGTTCAGGGCGCCTGGTTGAGGCAGGCCAGATTACTTACTCACCTTACACATCTCGGAGAATCTCATGGCACCAGAAGTCGTATTTATTGGTCTAGGCAATATGGGCATGCCCATGGCCCTCAATCTGTTGCGTGGCGGCTTTTCAGTCATTGGGTTTGACCTGGCACAGGCTAACGTTGACAGCCTGGTGGCCGCAGGTGGAGCCAAGGGTATTGACCTTGCGCAGGCCGTGAAAGGCGCCAAGGTCGTGGTCAGCATGTTGCCAGCTAGTCAACACGTGCAAAGTGTCTACCTCGGTGATCAAGGCGTATTAGCCCTCGTACAAAAAGGCACCTTGCTGATCGACTCCTCGACGATCGCACCTCAGGTGGCCAAAGAACTCGGCGCAGCGGCGACGGCCAAGGGAATTGAAATGATCGACGCGCCTGTTTCGGGCGGTCCGTTTGGCGCTAAGGCCGGTACCTTGACCTTTATGGTGGGGGGTACCGAACAGGGTTTTGCGGCAGCTCAGCCCTACCTGCAAAAGATGGGTAAGGCGCTTTATCACGCGGGTGCGCATGGCAGCGGTCAAACTGTTAAGGTCTGCAACAACATGCTGTTAGGGATCACCATGATCGGTACGGCCGAAGCCTTACGCCTCGGTGTTGCCAATGGGCTTGATCCCGCTGTTTTGTCCGAAATCATGTCAAAAAGCTCAGGCAATAACTGGGTCTTAAACTCGTGTAATCCATGCCCGGGTGTTATGCCAGAGTCGGCTGCTTCAAATGGCTATGCAGGTGGCTTTGGGGTTGATTTAATGCTCAAAGACCTGGGTCTGGCAGTTGAAAATTCTTTGGCGACAAAGTGCAGTGTGCCTCTGGGTGGATTGGCCCGAAACTTGTACGACATGCATAGCAAGCTTGGGCATGGCAAACTTGATTACGGCAGCATTTACGAAACCTTAGGCAAAAAATAAGTTGGCTTTCTAAATACTCGTAGATAAATTTTTTAACAAACCTAGGGTTAACGATGATGAGAAAACCCTAGGTGCATAATAGGCTTACAGTACAGGCAGCTTGAGCGCAGTATCAGTGTCTTTCACTGATAAATAGATGACTCACTGCAAAAAATAATCACAACTCCAGGAGACAAACCATGTTGCATCGCAAGCGTGCAGGTCTGCATTTTGTTCAAGCGGCGCTCGCCGCAGCACTCGTATCACTGGGCTTTGCCGGCCACGCCGAAGTGGGTATCACCGACACCGAAATTATTTGGGGTAACTCGAATCCTCTGTCAGGCCCTAATGCGGGCTACGGTGCCATTGGTCGTGCGCAGAAGGCCTGCTTCGAATACGTTAATAATGAACTTGGTGGCGTCAAAATGGGTGATGGTAAAACCCGCAAGATCAAGTTGACGATGTATGACGATGCGATGGAGCCGGCCCGTGCGTTACAAAACGCCCGTCGTCTGATTACACAAGACAAGGTGTTTGCGATTTCGGGTAACGTTGGTACGGGTGCAAACCTCGGTGCGCGTCCGTTCTACAACAGTGAAAAAGTACCCCAGGTATTTTTGTATACCGGTGGGCCAATGTTTGGTTCGAAGCCTGAAGTTGAAAAGTTTCCCTACACTCTGTTGGCATTGTTGGCGTACAACACTGAAGCAGCGCTCTACGCGTCATACATCAAAGACAACTATCCCAACGCCAAAGTGGCATTGTTCAACGATGATAGTGGCGGCCCATTTTTTGCAACGGGTTTCATCAAGGCAGCAAAAGAGCTCGGGCTCAATATCGTGATTCACGAAGAGCACTCGTACAGTGAACCGACCATTGACGCAAAGATTGATCGCATTGCGGCCTCGGGTGCGGATGTGTTTGTGGATGCCACCACGCCTAAGTTCGTCGTGCAAGCGTTAAAGCGTATGCAAACCATTAACTGGAAACCCGCTCATATTATTTGGGGCGTGGGCTCAAGTATCGGTGGCGCACTGCAGCCTGCAGGTGCAGCAGCGTCAACCGGTGTGTTGACCGGATTGTGGCTCAAGGATCAGGCTAATCCAGCCTATGCCAATGACGAAGACATGAAGGTGTATGTCGAGAAGCTCAAAAAGTATGACAGTGGTTTGAATCCTGCCGATCAAAACGCAGCAACAGGATGGTTCGTTTGCCACGCTGTCAAGGCGGCACTTGAAAATACCAAGACCCCAACGCGCGATGCTTTCATGGAGGCCGCACGTTCGATGAAGGGCGTGAAAACCCCTCTGTTGCTTGAAGGTATTACGCTCAATACCAATGGGTCAACCGACGGTTATCCGATCGAGTCTGTGCAGATGGGACAGTACGACGGAACGAAGTACGTTCCGAAAGGGCCTGTGATTAATTACGAAGGCAAGACGCCTGCGCCTTGATGTGTTGTTTGTCAAGCAATGACGCAATACTTTTTAATATTCAAATAGTCAGCATGACCTCAGGCGCCTCGAAAGGGGCGTCTGAGTTGTTCAAACACATACATACGAGATGATCATGGTTCAAAACACGACTGGTTCAGGACAACAAGTTGGCTTTGTTGGTTTAGGCGCGATGGGTGGCCGCATGGTTGCTCATTTAAAAGGGTTTGCTGACGTACAGGTCTTTGACTTAGATGTCGCGCGACGAGAGCAGGCTGCAGCAGCAGCGGGTGGCAAGGCGGTGGCTAGCATCAGCGCGATGGCTGATGTTGACGTCGTGATTTTGATGCTGCCGGACAGTCCGATTGTCGATAAGGTCTTGCGCAACGAATTGCTCAAGACTTTGAAGTCGGGCGCAATGGTGATCGATATGAGTTCGTCGACGCCTGCCAATACCATTGAGAATGCCAAACTTTCAAAACAGCACGGCGTGACGTTTATTGATGCCCCCGTATCGGGGGGAATCGGCGGTGCCGAGTCGGGCAAACTCGCGATCATGGCGGGTGGTGACGCGGCAGACTTTGCGCGTGCCTTGCCCTTGCTCAACCGCATGGGAACCAAAGTTGTGCACGTGGGCCCTGTGGGCTCAGGTCACGCGGTCAAGGCGCTCAATAACTTATTGGGTGCTACGATCTTGGTAGCAACCTCTGAAATCTTTGCGGCTGGCGAAAAATTTGGGTTAGATCCCGCGGTGATGCATCAAGTGATTGATGCCTCGAGTGGCGGCAGTTTCATGAGCGCACAGGCTTGGCCACGTGCGGTGTTGCCCAAGACCTGGAACTTCGGTTTTGCGATGCAACTGATGAATAAAGACGTTGGGATTGCAATGTCGCTGATCGAGTCCACCGGGATCAAGACCGTTTTGTGTGAAGCCAATGCAGCGTTGTGGGCAAAAGCTGTCAAAGAGAATCCGGGCGCTGACATGACCATCATCACGAAAAATATTCGTGAAGCGGCGGGTCTGTAGGGATCTGACCATATGAACCCAACCCATAAATTGTCCGTGTCGGACTTGTCTCTGCGCTTTGGTGGCATCGTCGCGCTCAATGGCTTGTCTTTTACCGTGGATGAAGGATCGATTTGTGGGTTGATCGGTCCGAACGGCGCAGGTAAAACAAGCCTGTTTAATTGCATCAGCCGTTTGTATAGTCCCTCAGCAGGGCGGGTGCTCTTCAACGGCCGCGATATCACCGCCGTCAAAGCGAAAGAGGTTGCCAATCTTGGGATTGCGCGCACCTTTCAAAATCTCGCCTTGTTGCCTTCGTTGACGGTACACGAAAACGTGATGCTTGGCGGCCATCATTACGGCCGTAGTCGTTTGTTGACAGCGCCGTTTTCGCCGCTGTCACGTCGACCCGAAGAAGCCTCGCTTAGTCGTTTTGCGCACGAGTTGCTTGAGCGTCTAAATATGGCTGATTTACATGATCAGCGTATCGATGATTTGCCATACCCTACCTTAAAAAAAGTTGAGCTCGCGCGCGCGCTGGCGATGCGTCCAACTTTTTTGATGTTAGATGAGCCAGCCGGTGGGCTCTCACACTCAGAAGTGGGAGAGTTGTCAGACACGTTAGTGCGAATCCGAAACGAGTTCAACTTAACCTTGCTACTGGTCGAACATCACATGGGTATGGTGATGAAGATTTCTGACAATATTGTTGTGCTGGATTTTGGGCACAAGATTGCTGACGGCAAGCCCGCCGATATCAAAGTCAATCCGCGTGTGGTTGAAGCGTATTTAGGTAAGCCAAGATGAGCTCTACTCGCACAGAATCGAAAGAGCTTAAGCTGACTTCTGATCATGCTGAACCACAAGGGCTCGCTGAGCAAAAAATGAACGTTCTAGACATTAAAAACTTTTCAGCTGGCTATGGCCGTCTGCGCGTGCTACACAATATTTCGATGTCTGTTCAAGAGGGCAATGTCGCGGTATTGCTGGGTGCTAACGGTGCCGGCAAAACAACCACTTTACGCGCGATCAGTGGGCTGATCAAAAGCGAAGGCAGTGTCTTGCTTGATGGTCAAGAGACGCGTGGCTTAAGCCCTGATCGTATCGCGCGGCTTGGTCTCGCGCATGCCGCCGAGGGGCGTGGCACCTTTACTGATCTGACCGTCGAAGAGAATCTACGCGTTGGCGCTTTTAGGCGAACCGACAAAAGCGAGATCGCCACTGACATCCAAAAAATGTACGATTTGTTTCCACGTCTGCGCGAACGTTATCAGCAAAAGGCTGGCAGCTTAAGTGGGGGCGAACAACAGATGCTTGCCGTGGGGCGTGCGTTGATGCTGCGTCCGCGCGTACTTTTACTGGATGAACCCTCGTTAGGCTTGGCGCCAGTCATCATTAATGGGTTGTATGACACGCTCGTGCGCGTCAATAAAGAGTTACGCGTCAGTATGCTGATCGTTGAGCAAAACGCAAACCTGGCTTTGGAGATTGCTGACTATGCCTATGTGCTTGAGTCAGGAGTGATTTCCTTGCAAGGTCCGGCGAGCGAGATTGCTTCGCATGATGGCGTGCGTGCAGCTTACCTTGGGGATCTCTGATGGTTTATTTTTTACAGCAGCTACTCAACGGCTTGGCAACGGGCGCGATCTATGCTTCGCTAGGTTTGGCCCTCGTGTTGATTTATCGTACAACCAATATCGCTAATTTTGCCCAAGGCGAGATGGCAACCTTCTCGGCGTTTTTGACTTGGCAGTTGACCGAGTTTGGTGTGCCGATCTGGTGGGCAATTCTCGTTTCAATCGGGTTATCGCTGATCATGGGCGCGCTGACCTATGTGTTGATTGTGCGGCCGGTTCAATATAAAGACGAAATGACAATCATCATCGTCACGCTAGGTTTGTTTCTTGCTTATAACAGTGCCACCGGCGCGATTTGGGGCTTTATGCAAAAGGCCTCGCCAAGCCCGCTTCCTGTTCATACCTGGACGTTTGGCACCTTGCGGGTCGGTGCTGAACTGCTTGCTTTTGTGGCCGTGCTGATGACGATTTCAGCCGGGCTGTACGTTTTGTTTCAGCGCACACGGTTAGGGATGGCATTACGTGCAGCGGCCTCAAATGCGCAGTCTGCACAATTGGTCGGCATCCCTTACACCGCCATGATGACGTTGGGTTGGGGGATGGCGGCGGCGCTTGGTTCGGTGTCAGGCGCCTTGGTCGCGTCGCGATTAACCCTAGACCCCAACATGATGGGCGATGTGATTATTTACGCGTTTGCGGCCGCCGTTGTCGGTGGACTCAGTAGCTATCTGGGAGCCGTTGTCGGCGGTGTCGTTGTGGGCGTATCGCAATCATTTTCAACCGCGTATTTGCCTGCTCTGGGTGCTGACCTGCAGATTATTGTGCCGCTATTGTTAATTGTCGCTGTGCTGATCGTGAAGCCCGAGGGTCTGTTTGGTAAAGCCGTGCAGGTGAGGGTATGAACATGACGGTTAAACACTGGTTATTAGGGCTAGTCTTGGCGCTCTTACTTGTCGCGACGCCAATTTTCGCCCCGAGTTATCTGACCTTTCAGTTAACTGGGGTGATGGCCTACGCGGTTGCTGCAATTGGTTTGAACCTGATCATTGGTTATGCGGGTCAGATTTCGCTTGGTCATAATGCCTTTTTTGCGTTGGGTGCGTATACAGCCGCGTTGAGTGTGGCGCACTTTCATGTGCATTACGTGGTGTCGGTGTTGATCGCAGCCGCCGTCACCTTTGTTGTTGGATTTTTAGCGGGCTTTCCGGCGCAACGTTTAAAAGGCCTTTATCTCGCCTTGATTACCTTAGTGCTTGCGGTATCCGTGTCCCCTATCATCAAACACTTTAAAGCGTATACCAACGGGATGTCGGGTTTGTCGGTCGATCGCCCAACGCCGCCTGTTTGGTCTGGTCTTACACAAGATGCGTGGGTCTATTACGTTGTACTGATGTTTACCGTGGTGTGTTTTTTCTTGGCCCGAAATTTTGTGGCGGGTAGCACCGGACGTGCGCTCACCGCGGTACGGCAAGCCCCGTTGGCTGCGTCGTCAATGGGGGTGGATGTCAACGGCTACAAAGTACTGATCTTTGGGCTGGGCTCAATGTTTGCGGGCATAGGTGGTGCGATTTTTAATTTTTCAATTGGGTTTATTGCACCTGACTCGTTCAATCTCTTGCTGTCAGTGAGTTTTCTTGCTGCAATTGTGGTGGGTGGCTTAGGTACTGTGTGGGGCGCGTTGGTTGCGGGTTTGTTTTTACAGTTTGTCCCTTCATACGCTTCAGATATCAGTAATGCACTGGCCGGTGCGGTCTATGGCGGCATTCTGATTGTATGTATGTTCTTTATGCCCAAAGGCATAGTCGGTTCGGCGATTGCCTGGTCGCGTGAGCGCCGGCTGGCAAATAAATTGAAAGGTTGAAAATGCGTTTAGCAATTTTGGATGATTATTTAGGTATTGCGCAAACAATTGTTGACTGGAGCGTGGTACCAGGGCTTGCGGTTGTGGCGTTTCGCGATCATGTGCACGACCAAAATGAGTTGATCGATCGCTTGTCAGAGTTTGACGTGGTTATGCGTATTCGCGAGCGCACAGAGTTTCCTCGCGAAGTGCTCTCGCGCTTGCCAAAATTAAAGTTGATTTTGGCGACTGGCATGCGTAACGCACGCTCGATTGATTTACACGCGGCCGATGAGCTCGGGATCACCGTGAGTACAACAGAGGCGCAACATCAAACAACGGTTGAAGTGACCTGGGCATTGATTCTTGGCTTGTTTCGCTCGATTCCACAAGAGAGTGCCTCGTTGCGTGCCGGTGGATGGCAAGTAAGTTTAGGTCGTGGCTTGGCTGGCAAGACTTTAGGGATTGTTGGCTTGGGTAATATGGGCATCCCTGTTGCGCAAATTGGCCAGTTGTTTGGCATGAAGGTTGTGGCCTGGAGTCGCAACATGACGCCTGAACGCGCGAATGTCTACCAGGTTGAGGCTGTTTCCAAAGAGACGCTCTTTCGGCAAGCGGATGTCATCACGATTCACATGCCTTTGAGCGATGCCACACTTGGCCTGGTATCGGCCGCAGATTTAGCCCTGATGAAGAAAGACGCCTTTCTGATCAATACTTCGCGCCCGCAAATCGTGGCTGAGGGGGCCTTGCTTGAGGCGCTCGAACAGCGCCGTATTGGTGGCGCCGGGCTCGATGTATTTGGGGTTGAACCCTTACCTGTTGATCATCCCTATCGAACCCTGCCTAATGTGCTGGCAACGCCTCATATCGGGTTTGTGACCAAAGAGAATATGGAAGAGTTTTTCCATACCTCGCTTAAGAATTTGTTAGCTTTCTTGGCAGGTTCGCCAATTAATGTCATCAACGGTGCCCGACCATTTTTGCCGGATTCACAGGTGTCTAAGCAAATGCACGCCAAAGGTCATTAAGTTGATGTACTAAATAACACTGTATGGTTGTACTAAGTTAAAAATCCATAAATATTTGATATTTATGGATTTTTCTTTATTTGAAAAGATTCAACCCCAACTGCGGCGCAGTCAGCATAAACGTCGGGTTTAGCTGTGGATACCCGAGCAGCGCGTACCAAAGGATGCGCCAACATCCGCTTCATGATCTCGTCACAAAGAGTTTCTTGCAGCTGGATGTGGCCAGGCGCGATGATGTCAGCAATCGTTTGACGCATAAAATCGTAGTCAACCACCTCACTTAAGTCATCACGGCTTGGTGTGTTGTCGGTAAGGGGGACATAAAGATCCACATTGACGATGACGCGTTGCTCGCCCTTTTTTTCAAACTCGTGCACGCCAATATTCATGTTGATCTCAAAATCCTTGAGAAACAAGCGGCGGCAATTCGAGAGGTCAGCGTGCTGAATTAAGGCAAGAGTCATTGGATTGTCTAAAACGCGTTAAAAGTAAAAGATCTGAAGGATGACGGCTGACCCAGAATGTTGTTGTTGGCCAAAATCGTCAAGTTGAGTAAGCAATGGTGAGATTAAGTTAGAAACATCACATCCCGTTTTGAGGGGTTCAGGTGCTGCCCGCCGTCAACAAAGAGTGTAGTGCCTGTGATGGCATGTGCCGATGCTAGGTATACGACGGCGTCGGCGATATCTTCGGGCGTAGAAGATTTTCCTAGAGGTGTTTGCTGGTGCGCGCGCTCAAATCCCTCTTGAGTTTGATCGCCAGAAATTAAAGTGAGCCCAGGCGCTAAGCCGACCACTCTGAGTTCGGGCGCGTACGCTTGCGCAAGCAGGGTCGTTGCTTGGTATAGCGCCGACTTTGAAAGCGTATACGACAAAAAATCTGGATTTGGATTGGCTAGTTTTTGATCTAGCAAATTAATGATCACAGAAGGGTGGGCGAACACGCGCCCAGAGGTGTCTTTTGCACGCAACCGCGCCAGATAAAGATCACGGCTGAGCGCAATCGGAGCGATCGCGTTGATCTGCATGTGCGTCGCAAATTGCTCAGGGCTAAAAGCCTCTGCATTATCAAAGGCGAACAGCGAGGCGCTGTTGACGATGCAATCGGGCAGCCCCAGCGCGGTCGCGCATTGTTCGACCAACGCATCAACCTGCGTTTGTTTCGCAAAGTCTGCCTGTAGTGCGACTGCACGGCGCCCTAGGCGTTGGACGGCCAACACGGTTTCTTGCGCCTCGTCGGCCGATTGACCAAAGTGCACGCCGACATCCCAGCCGTCTTGCGCTAAGCGCAAGGCAATTGAGCGACCGAGGCGTTTGGCAGCGCCCGTGACAAGTACGATTTTAGAAAGAGTATTCATCACGCAGTCTCGCAGGTGTGAGTGATTTTTGTATACGCATTCATCAGAGGGCCTCGCAGCCTTGATAACTTTTGGCGATACACTGCTTGGCAAGCTCTTGTGCGCGTATCACTTGGTCTTTTGACATTATTTCAGAGAGTTCAGCAAGTGTGCGAGTCGCTGCTTGTTCGCCCAGGCCGCGCGCGATATCGAGCCACATATATGCGAGCATTTTGTTTTGCGCGACGCCCAAGCCTTTTGCATATAACGTGCCAAGTTGACGTTGCGCATGCGGGTCGCCTTGTGCTGCCGCTTGCGCGAACCACTTGCGCGCTTCAACGGGATTTGGCTTCACGCCAAAGCCATTCAGGTTCATCAGGGCCAAGCGATATTGTGCGTTTGGGTCTGCGGAGGAGGCTGCTAGCTTGTACCAATGCAGCGCTTGCGTGTCACTGTGTGTAACGCCTCGGCCCGCTTCATACATAAACCCCAAATGATATTGTGCGCTTGCGTGGCCTTGCGCCGCCGCCTTTTCAAACCATGTTCGCGCCAACTTGTAGTCTTGCGTAACACCTTGGCCGTTGTCGTATAACACCCCCAGCATGTTTTGGGCCTCGGCGTTGCCGCCAAGACCTAATTGGTTGAGTTGTGCCACGGCTTCTTGTGTTTTGCCATCGTCAAACAACGCCATGCTTTCAGAGACGGTTTGCGCCTGACTGCAAAGGCAAAACAGTACAAGGCAATAGGCGAGCGGGTAACGTAGGGTCATGTGTTGTTGAGGCAATAGGCGAGTCAGCAGCGGGCGGTCATGTGATCTTAATTGACAGATCAGGTAGACGATCAAGTTTGCACAGGATGACGTCGCCCTTGACCACTGGGCCAACATTTTCAGGGGTGCCCGAGTAGATCATGTCACCGGCAAACAACTCGTTGGCTTCAGACAGTTTTGAAATCTGTTCAGCGACAGACCAAATCATTTGATCAAGCGTTGCACGCTGCTTAATGACGCCATTCACAGCCAGAGAAATCGTTTCTTTTGAAAAGTTACCTAGTGCACTAACGGGATAAATTGGCCCGATCGGAGCCGATCGATCAAATGATTTTCCGATCTCCCAGGGTTTTTTCTGATCGCCCAGCATGCGTTGCAAGTCACGTCTAGTCATGTCTAAGCCAAGCGCGTAGCCATAGACATGATCCAGTGCGCGTTCAATCGAAATATCTTTGCCACCAGACTTCAGCGCTGCCACTAACTCAACTTCATAGTGATAGTTTTTGGTGAGGCTCGGGTAAGGATGATCCACAACCTTACCGGGTGCTACATATTGAATCGCATCAGTTGGTTTTTGAAAAAAGAAGGGGGGTTCGCGGGTTGGATCAGAACCCATCTCGCGCGCATGCGCTGCATAGTTGCGGCCGATGCAATAAATGCGACGCACCGGAAACAGCTGCGTGCTGTTTGCAATCGGGATTAAAGTGGGTTCAATAGTGAATAGCGGTTTGGCTGCCGGCTGCGCACTTGCCTCGCCGCTGACACCCACTGTTGCAGTTGCTGCAATTGCCGCCAAGCCTGCTTTGAGGCTGTCACGTCTAGAAATCATATTCGTGCGCTCCGATGTTTACCGTAATAAGTTGCTGCGGATCTTTGAATAACCACTCGCTAAATCGTAGGCATGCCCAAGTTGTAGCACGCTCATGTCGTTTTGCACCGGGCCGATAATTTGTAAGCCAACCGGTAGACCGCCGCTTGTAAAACCCGCGGGTGCCGCTAAAGCTGGTAGCCCAGCCATCGTGGCTGGGATGACTGATTGCATCCAGCGGTGGTAGGTGTCCATGGTTTTACCGGCAATCTGCTTGGGCCAGTGCTCTTCGGCGATAAACGGGCTGACCTGGGCTGCGGGCATGACTAAAAAGTCGAACTGTTCAAATAGTCGGCGAAGCTCTTGATACCAGGCGGTGCGTACCTTTGCCGCAGCAAAAACTTCTGGTCCCGACAGGGCCAAGCCTCGTTCAATCTCCCAGATTGCTTCAGGCTTGAGGAGGGCGCGTGAGCTTGCCGATTGGTAGTGGTGGGCGTTGCCCCCTGCGAAGGTAAAGCTGCGCAGCGTCAGCCAAGCGTTCCAGAGCTGTTCAAGATCAAAGTTTGGCACGGTTGCGTCAACAGTACAGCCAAGCGTCTTGAAGTGCTCGAGAGCGGCTTCGGTGATGCCTAACAGGCCAGCCTCAATGGGTAGATGCCCGCCTAAATCGCCTAGCCAGCCAATGCGTGTGCCGCGTAGCTCGCGCTCGAGAGGTTGTTCAAATAATTTGATATCGTCTTGCCTGCGCGATAACGGCAGACGAGCGTCAAACCCCGCTTGCACCGAGAGCAGCATTGCCAGGTCGGGGATGTTGCGGGCCATGGGGCCCGTGACGCTGAATTGCTGAAAAAAGACTTCTTCGCCGGGGCCGTGCGGCACGCAGCCTGGCGAGGTGCGAAAACCAAACACGTTGTTAAAGGCTGCTGGCGTACGCAGCGATCCCATCATGTCAGAGCCGTCAGCCACCGGTAGCATGTTCAAGGCAAGGGCAACACCCGCGCCGCCGCTGCTACCGCCTGCGCAGCGCGAAGGATCAAAGGCGTTGCGGGTGATACCGTAGACCGGATTGTAGGTGTGTGCCCCCAGGCCAAATTCAGGCGAATTGGTGCGCCCCACAAAAATGGCCCCGGCGGCGCGCACGCGTGCGTTGGCGGCTGAATCAGTCGTTGTGACCTGACCCTTAAAAATCGGCGAACCATTGGTCGTGATCATGCCCGCGACGGGGGCGATGTCTTTGGGTGCCTGAGGAAACCCATGCAGTACACCCATGCTTTGCTTGCGACCGAGCTGTGCATCGCGTTCGTGCGCTTGCGCAAACAGGGTATCTGGGTCAGGCATGGCCACAATCGCGTTGACGGTTGGATTTTGCTGGTCGATTTGCACTAAGAACGCTTCTAGAACCTCGACACAAGACACTTCACGGCGATGAATCGCCCGCGACAGGCTGACAGCATCAAGCGAAACGATAGAACTGGACGGGGCGGTGGCTGAGGTCATGGCAAGTGCTCGTGCAAAAGACGCTATTGTGCCACCGTCGCGAGCGGGAAGGCTTGCCCTCGGCCAGTCAATTGAGCGGGGGCTGATCAAAGGTTTCCCCTTGCCGCATCGCAATGCCCGTTTTGAATGCTTAGCGAGATCGGTTTTTAGCAAATGATTTCTACCAAAATTGCCCAGCAATGAGGTATCTTGTTGGCTCGAGAACAATATTGATTGAGCCGCAAAGGCCAACAGGAGCAGACATGACACACTCGCGTACGCCCGTTCGCAACAGATACGTTGTCCAGTCATTGGTCAGTCTTCAGCGCGTGGGGGTGGCGCTAGCCTGCCTGGGGCTGCTTTGTGCAGGGTCTACGGTGCAGGCAGAAAGTGCCGCAAGTTATCCAAGTCGCACGATCTCAATCATCGTGCCCTTTACTCCTGCTGGCACGACCGACATCCTGGCCCGCATGATGGCGGCCAAGTTCGCCGAAAAATTTAATCGAACAGTCGTTGTTGAAAATCGCCCGGGAGCAGGGGGCAATACTGGCAGTAATGTCGTGGCCAAGGCAGCGCCTGACGGCTATACCTTGTTGCTTGGCACGATCAGTACGCACGCGATTAATACGTCGTTATATAAAAACATGCCTTACGACGCCATCAAAGACTTTGCACCTATTAGCCGCATCGCGAATGTGCCGAATCTTTTGGTGGTCAACAAAAATGCTCCGTACAGCACACTGGCAGAGCTCATTGCCTGGGGTAAGGCGAATCCAGGAAAATTAACCTTTGGCTCGTCAGGTAGCGGTACGACGTTGCATCTATCCGGTGAGCTCTTTAAGCAAATGACGGGCGTGCAAATGACGCATATCCCCTACAAAGGCAGCAGCCCTGCTGTGTCTGACCTGATTGGTGGGCAGATTTCTATGCTCTTTGACAATATGCCGACGGTCTTGCCTCAGGTGAAGTCTGGCAATCTAAAAGGGCTCGCTACGACCGCAGCAACACGCAATCGCGAGCTGCCTGAGATCCCGACCGTTTCTGAAAGTGGTCTGACAGGCTTTCTTGTAATGTCGTGGTTTGGGCTATTGGCTCCTGCAGGCACGCCTGCCGACATCATTGAAAAATTGAATCAGGCCGCAGTCGAAATTATTAAGACGCCCGATGTGCAAGCAAGGATTTTGGCGATTGGTTCGGAGCCCTCACCTGAATCCCCGGCCCAGTTTGCAGCCTTTATTCAGGCAGAGACGACGAAGTGGGCAGACGTTGTGAAAAAGTCTGGCGCCTCGGTTGAGTAACATGTTGAGTCAAGCACCATCACTGTAGTGGTGGATGGATATTTTAGTAAGGATTGTGTGAAGCGATGAGTTGGACCCCCGAACTAGAAGAGTTAGCCCTTAGAAAAAAACTTTCACTCACAATGGGTGGAGAAGACAAGGTTAAGCGGCAGCACGACAACGGTAAGTTAACGGTGCGTGAACGTATCGACCAACTTGTCGACCCCAAGACCTTTCGCGAGGTGGGTGGGCTCGCCGGCTCGGGCACCTATGACAGCGAAGGCAAACTTGTCAGTGTGATGCCGTCAAACGTCATCATTGGTCGGGCGCAGATCAATCAGCGGCCTGTGGTGTTGGTGGGTGATGACTTCACGGTGCGCGGCGGTGCGAACGACGGCGCGGTGGGCGACAAGATGATCTTTGCCGAACAAATGGCCTGCGACTTGCGACTGCCTCTGGTGCGCTTGGTTGACGGTACTGGTGGTGGAGGCTCAGTCAAAAACATCGAAAAAATGGGCCATGCCTTATTGCCCAAAATGAAAATCTGGACATCGATCACCCGTAGTTTGGCTCAAGTGCCTTGCGTGTCGTTGGCCTTGGGGTCGGTAGCGGGACAGGGATCAGCGCGCGTGTCGGCCAGTCACTATTCGGTGATGGTGAAAGACACCTCGCAGTTGTTCGTTGCAGGCCCGCCGGTCGTTGCACGAATTGGTCAGAACTACACAAAAAATGAGTTGGGTGGCAGTCAGATCCATGCGCGTAATGGCGTGGTCGATGATGAAGTTGATTCTGAGGCGCAAGCCTTTATCGCGGCTCGCCGTTTCTTGTCGTATCTGCCTGCCTCAGTGCACGAACTCCCGCCACGTGGCGCTGTGCCCACTGAAACGCCTGATCAAAGCTGGCTGCGCAACGCGATCCCGAAAGATCCTCGCAAGGTTTATAAAATCAGACCGATCATTGAAGCCTTGGTTGATCCAGGTTCATTTTTAGAAATGGGTAAGCAATGGGGGCGTGCCATCGTTGGCGGCTTGGCACGTATTGATGGTTGGCCCGTCGTGTTTGCTGCAAGTAACCCTTATCACTACGGTGGTGCCTGGGATCGTCAAACTGCTGACAAGTTTGTACGCATGATTGACCTGGCTGAAACCTTTCATTTGCCATTGATCAACATGGTAGATGTGGCAGGTTTTCAGATCGGGATCGAGGCTGAGCAAGACGGCGTGATGCGCGCGGGTGTGCGTGCGTTAACGGCCGTATCGCAATCGACTGTACCCTGGTGTTCGGTGATTATGCGTCGCGCGTTTGGTGTGGCGGCGGCCGGGCATCAAGCGCCCGGACGTTTCAATTTTCGCTATGCCTGGCCCTCAGCGCAATGGGGTTCGCTCCCAATCGAGGGTGGCCTTGAAGTTGCTTATCGTGCCGAGATTGAAGCCGCGGAAGACCCCAAGGCCAAGCACGCCGAGATTGAAGCCCGCGTGCGAAGCCTGACCTCGCCGATGCGCAGTGCCGAGGCGTTTGTGATTGAAGACATCATCGACCCTGCTGAAACACGCTCCGCGCTCGTTGAGTTTGCGACGCTCGCGGCGCCCCTACGCCAAGTGGGTGTTCGAACGGTCACTTATCGGCCCTAGTGAGCGCACTCAATAAACTCTGACGACGTTCAACGCGCCCCGAGGTTGTTGAGTGGATCAATTCTCACAATATTTAAAGTGGCCTAAATTGGCTGGTTCATCAATTGTTGCAATGTTCAACGCCTGCGTTGATTTGACGATTAAAAGGAGTGCAAAACATGCACGAAGTTTCATTAAAAATTGCCGCGGCAATATTGCTTGGCTTAAGTGCTTGCGCGACCGCGGTGGCGCAAACAGCTGATAACTATCCCAGCCGGCCAATTACGATGGTCGTGGCGTTTCCAGCCGCGGGCACCACTGACATTCTGGCGCGCTTAATTGGCCAAAAGCTGACCGACAAATTTAAGCAAACGGTCGTTGTTGAAAATCGTCCGGGCGCTGGTGGCAATATCGGCACGGCTTTCGTCGCGAAAGCGGCTCCCGATGGTTACACCATCATGATGGGGACGATTGGCACCCAGTCAATCAATCCGAGCTTATACAAAAAAATGCCGTATGACGCCGCTAAAGATTTTGTGCCAATTACGCGCGCGGCGATGGTGCCCAATTTGTTGGTGGTCAATAAAGATGCGCCCTATAACACGTTGGCAGAAATGATGGCCTACGGCAAGGCGAATCCCGGCAAGCTGACGTACGGTTCGTCGGGTAACGGCACTACATTGCACTTGTCAGGCGAGTTGTTTAACTTGATGAGTGGCTCAAAGATCACTCATATTCCCTACAAGGGAAGCACCCCCGCGGTTGCCGATTTGATGGGTGGTCAGATTTCAATGATTTTTGACAATATGCCCTCTGTGATTCAACAAGTAAAAAGTGGGCGTCTCAAAGCGCTAGCAGTGACGTCTGCTCAGCGTAACCCGCAGTTACCTGAGATCCCGACAATTCAAGAAGTGGGCGTGGCTGGCTACGAGGTATGGTCTTGGTTTGGTCTGCTGGCACCCGCGGCCACGCCAAAACCTATTGTTGATAAATTAAACGCTAGTATTGTTGACATCATTAAGCAGCCCGATGTTCAGGCCAAAATCATTGAGCTCGGAGCCGTGCCTGTGCCCGAAACCTCGGCAGAGTTTGGCGCGTTTATTGACGCCGAGACGCTTAAATGGGCAAAAGTGATCAAAGAGGCCAATATCGGGATGGACTAAGCGAGGCAGCGTTGCTTGCCGCCTGTTAACGGCCCGACCTCACGCGTCAATTTTTCGAGGTGAGGTGGGTGCGAGCTTGAGGTTAATTCGCTGTACGATAGAAAAAATCAAAAAAATACTTTACTCAGGAGACCCTCATGTTTAAACAATCATTGCTGTCACTTGCGGTCGCTGCAACCCTTTGTGTCGCGCCTGTTCAAGCCCAAGACAAAATTTCTGGTGGAGTCGTCAAGATCGGCGTGTTAACGGACATGTCTGGACTGTACATGGGTAACGTAGGCCCCGGTTCGGTCTTAGCCTCAAAACTTGCGATTGAAGAATTTGGCGGAAAAGTCGCAGGCAAACCGATCGAACTGGTGGTAGCGGATCACTTGAATAAAGCCGACGTCGCGGCTGCTCGCGCACGCGAATGGATCGATCGTGATGGTGTCGATGTGGTGACTGAACTTGGTAACAGTGCGGTCGCACTCGCTGTGATGAACATCGCGGCAGAAAAAAACCGCATGACGATGGCAACGGGGGCAGGGGCCTCACGCATCACCGGCGCAGATTGCAAACCGACTAATGTGATGTGGGTGTATGACACCTATGCGTTGGCTAAGGTCGGAACTCTACCTTTAGTTCAGGCTGGTGCAAAAAAATGGTACTTCGTGACGGCTGATTACGCTTTTGGTCATTCGCTCGAAGGCGATGGTATGCGTTTTATTAAAGAGGGCGGTGGCACAGTTGTTGGGTCGTCGCGCTACCCCTTCCCCGGCAATGATTTTTCATCCTATTTAATTTCAGCTCAAAGTAGTGGCGCTGATGCCGTTGCCTTTGCGAGCGCTGGCGGCGATCTGCAAAACGAAATCAAGCAAGCCAATGAGTTTGGCTTAGGTAAAAAACAAAAACTGGTTGCCATGCTCATGAGTATCGCGGACGTACACGGCGTTGGTTTGCAGGCCGCTCAGGGCATGAACTTCGCAGAGACGTTTTATTGGGATATGGATGACGAGACACGCAAGTTTTCGCAACGGTTTTTCAAAGAAATGGGCAAGATGCCAACCGCTTTGCAGGCCGGGCAATACTCGGCGGTTTTGAATTATTTGCGAGCAGTCGAGAAGTCGGGCAGTGATGATGTGGCCGACGTGATGAAAACTTTGCATGAGATGCCGATTCGCGACGCCTTTGCGCGTAATGCCAAGTTACGCGCCGACGGCAAGCTGATACACGATACGTATTTGGTGTCTGTCAAAACTCCTGCTGAATCGAAAGCTCCTTGGGATTACTACAACATCGTAAAGACCGTCTCGGGCGAGCAGTCGTTTAATCCCCTGTCTGAAAGTCAATGCCCGCTTGTAAAAAAATAAGTTGATCAACTAAAGAGCTCAGTCATGATGGATGTTTTGTGGTGTGAAGCGTTGGCAGTCAAGGTCAACGCTGATGAAAGATTGGTGTGGCGTGGGCGTCATGTCTCAACTTCATTTTTGCTGCAGGTTGATCAAGTTGAGTATGTGATTCAGCTCTTGGCTGGACGTGTGGTCGCGGTAAAAAAGGGTCCTTTCCCCATCGCAGACTGGGTCTTTGCGCTCAGGGCAAGTGAAACTGCCTGGGCTGAGTTTTTGAAACCAATCCCCAAGCCTGGCTTTCATGACGTGATGGCGATGCTCAAACTCAAGCATCTCAAGATGGAGGGCGATTTGTATCCCTTAATGTCACATCTGTTGTATTTCAAAGATGTCTTGGCAAGCGTACGTGGTTGCGAGGTGACAGCATGAGCCATGATGCGATGAGCGCACCAGTTTTTGTCGAGCCGATTGTTGGTCATTACATGCATCTGAGCTTGAATGGTCAACACCATCGTGTCTACGTCGAAGAAGCGGGGACGGGTGTGCCCTTGTTGTGTTTGCATACCGCGGGCGCCGACACGCGTCAGTATCGCGCGCTGATGAATGACACCGAGTTGCTCAAGCAATTTAGAGTGATTGCGTTTGATCTGCCCTGGCATGGTAAGTCTTCGCCGCCTGAAGGCTGGCAAAATGGTACCTATCGACTGTCATCACACGATTACACGCAGGCGATCTTGGCCGTGGCGGATGCGCTTGAGCTTGATCAGCCGATTGTGATGGGCTGTTCAATCGGTGGGCGAATTGTGTTGCATCTGGCGCTTGAACATCCCGAACGCTTTGGTGCGGCGATTGGTTTACAGTCGGGTGCGCATGTTGACCCTTACTATGATCTTGAGTGGCTGCATCGGTCAGATGTTCATGGCGGCGAAGTGTGTGCAGGGATCGTCTCGGGTTTGATTGGTCCGCTGAGCCCCGCGCAACACAAGTGGGAAACCCTTTGGCATTACATGCAAGGTGGTCCCGGTGTATTCAAAGGCGATCTGTTTTTTTACAATGCCGATGGCGATATCCGCGACCGCGTCAAACAGATTGATACAAAAAAATGCCCGCTTTGGCTGTTGACTGGCGAATACGATTATTCGTGTACCCCAGAGGACACCGCCTTTTTAGGGAAAACGATCGAAGGTGTGACCTGGCAAATCATGCAAGGAATGGGACATTTTCCAATGAGCGAAGATCCTGAAAAATTTCTGACTTATTTAAAACCAGTGCTGCAAGCCGCCCTGAAGGCACGCACCAAAGCGCCATAGCGGTCTTGTGCGGGTCACACTCACCGGCTCAAGGGGGCTCAAGGGGTCGTCAACTCTGGCTGCGACCACTAGGTTTCATCCCTTGAGCGGTTGAGCGCCCTCCGGCGAGGCAGGGCAGCTTGCACAAACGCGTCGGACGCTGACCGACCAAGCGCGAAAGCCCTACAATCACAGCAGCCTTTCAATTCTTGTTTTTCATGAAAAATCTTCTTAACCGGCTGTGGATAGCAGCTTTGCAGCCTCAAGCCACCCGTTGGCTTGTCTTGGGTGCCGGCTTTTGGCTTGGTTGCCTCTCTTGGGTACGGCACTTGCATCTGCCCGATGAAGGGCGCTATGTGGGCGTGGCTTGGGATATGGCGCGTGCCGATAGCTTCTTAGTCCCCTTGATGAACGGGTTACCTTATTTTCACAAGCCCCCACTTTTTTACTGGCTGACTGATCTGTCGGTGCTCGTCTTTGGCGCGCACGAGTGGTCGGTGCGTATCCCGTCATGGTTGGCGGCCTGGTCAAGCGCAATCGCCTTGTATTTTTTTATACGCAAGCATCGTGGCCTTAAGCAGGCAACGCTCAGCTTAATCATTCTGTGCACGCTGCCTTTGTTTTACGGCGGCGCGCAATACGCCAATCTTGATATGTTGGTCGCAGGGTTGATCTCGTTGACGATTCTTGCGGGTGCCGAAGCCGTGTTGTGTCGCGAGCAAGGGCAGCCATTCCGTGGCTTCTCGCTTGCCGCCGCGGTGTTTGCTGGCCTGGCGATTCTGGCTAAAGGTTTAATTGGTTTGGCCTTGCCAGGTGGCGTTTTATTCTTTTGGTTGCTGTTTTCAAAGCGTTGGCGCGGGCTCGGTGTCTTGCTTTGGCCGCCCGCCCTCTTAGCGTTTGTGGTGGTGACCTTGCCCTGGTTTTGGGCGATGCAGACCAAGTTTTCTGAAAGATCGGAAGAGCACACGTCTGAACTCCAGTCACCG
>CALFXX010000176.1 GCA_937952975.1 uncultured Alcaligenaceae bacterium | reverse complement strand
GATCTACACAGGCGAAGACACTCTTTCCCTACACGACGCTCTTCCGATCTCACAGCGCCGGGCGCAGCCGTTTCAAGCGCTTGCAACAACGGGCGTCTGATTAAATACTTTTCTTGATAAATTTCACGCTCGAGTTGATCGGGATTGACCCCCTCGGGCTGTGCACGCATGTGCATTAATTGAGCGGCATGATTCCACTCGTACAATGCCTCGCGCTGCTCCATGCCGTCGTAGCATTGCAGGCGAATAAGCGGGCGACCCAAAACCTTCGAGAGCGCTTTCGCTAATTCGGTTTTACCGACGCCCGGCTCGCCCTCAAGCAGCAACGGTCGTTGCAGACGTAGACTTAAGAAAACAGCGGTCGCTAAGCGCCTTTCAGCTTGATAGCCCACGGCTGCCAAAGCTTCGATTAACGCGTCTATTGAATCCACGCTCAGCGTGCCCGTCATGTTGCTTCCTAAAAACTCACTTCAACTTTAAGTGAGTGCCTCTTGAACAGCTCGACGCGTTTGCACTTTAATCAACTGCGCACGATATTCTGCTGAGGCGTGAATATCACTATTCAGTTCAGACGAGTCAATCGATACGTCAGCGACAGACTCAGGTGCGAATTTTTTCGCCAACGCGGCTTCAAGACCCGCATGTCGAAACACACCATTGGCTGCGCCGGTCACAGCGACGCGCGGGCCTTGTGCTGTATCCGCTACAAACACACCCACCATCGCAAATCTCGAGGCACCCTGCTTAAACTTTGCGTAGGCTGCGCGCTTAGGGATTGGAAAACTGATTGCTGTAATGAGCTCACCGGGTTGCAACGCTGTCGAGTACATACCCAAAAAGAAATCATCGGCTGCAATCTTTCGTGTAGTCGTGTGAACGGTTGCACCGAGAGCCATTGCCGCACTGGGATAACAAGCGGCGGGATCGTTGTTTGCAACCGAACCGCCCAGTGTCCCCATCGCACGAACCTGGCGATCACCAATACCACCGGCAAGTGCTGCAAGCGCAGGAATATGCTGCTTGACCAAGGCATTTTGCTCAACGTCACTGTGCTTGGTCATCGCACCTATCACGAGTTGATCACCGTCTTTGCGCACACCGCTCAATTCACTGACGCGACTTAAATCCACCAATTTTTCGGGCTGCATCAGACGTTGCTTCATTGAGGCAAGCATGGTCTGCCCACCCGCAAGTGCCTGACCGCCGGCCTGTACTAGCTTAGCTGCCTCAGCCAATGAAGCAGGACGATCGTATGTGAATGCGTACATGTCGAAATCCTCTATTTATGCTTTCGCTGATTGAATGGCTTGCCACACGCGGTGAGGGGTAGCAGGCATGTCCAGGTCTTTAACGCCCAACGGTGCCAAAGCATCCAATACGGCGTTCATTACCGCAGGGGGTGAGCCAATCGCACCGGCCTCACCGCAGCCCTTTGTACCAAGCGGATTATGCGTGCATGGCGTACATACGTGCCCAATATTGAATTGCGGAAAGTCATCGGCACGTGGCATCGCGTAATCCATAAACGAGCCTGTTAACAGCTGGCCCGTCTCACGGTCGTACACACAATTTTCAATTAAGGCTTGACCGATACCCTGTACTAAACCGCCGTGCACCTGTCCTTCAACAATCATCGGATTGATGATGGTGCCAAAATCGTCGACCGCAGTGAAGCGGTCTAAACGCACCGTGCCTGTTTCGGGATCAATCTCGACTTCAGCGATATATGTACCTGAGGGGAACGTGAAGTTCGTCGGGTCATAGAACGCAGTTTCATTCAGACCAGGCTCAAGTGTTTCGAGTGGATAGTTGTGCGGCACGTAAGCAGTCAGGGCGACAGTACCAAACGGTATTTTTTTATCAGTACCGCGAACAGTAAACTCACCGTTCGCAAAATCGATATCCGTATCCGAAGCCTCCATCAAATGCGCAGCAATCTTTTTGGCCTTTGCCTCGATTTTGTCGAGTGCCTTCATAATTGCAGCACCACCCACTGAGATTGACCGCGAACCGTAGGTGCCCATACCAAAAGGTACTCGCCCCGTATCGCCGTGCACAATGTCCACAGCATCGACGGCGATCCCTAAGCGCGAGGCAACAACCTGAGCGAAGGTTGTTTCGTGACCTTGACCGTGGCTATGCGAACCAGTAAATACGGTCACGCTGCCTGTTGGATGCACACGAACTTCGCCACATTCAAACAAGCCCGCACGGGCGCCCAAGGCACCTGCAATGTTGCTTGGCGCCAGTCCGCAGGCCTCGATATAGCTTGAGTAGCCGATACCACGCAACTTGCCCTGAGCCTGACTAGCAGCTTGGCGAGCTTTAAAGCCAGCGACATCAGCCAATTTTTGTGAGGCGTCCATACAGGCTACGTAATCACCAATGTCGTACTGCAAGGCCACTGGAGTTTGGTATGGAAATTGAGTGATGAAATTACGACGTCGGATCTCGTCTTGCGGCAGGCCAAGCTCAAACGCGGCACGGCTGACAATACGTTCGAGCAGATACGTCGCTTCTGGGCGACCCGCACCGCGATAGGCGTCAACTGGCGCAGTATTCGTGAACCAAGCATCGACCTCGGCATACACCAGTGGTGTCGTATATTGCCCGGCCAGCAGTGTCGCGTACAAGATTGTTGGTACACACGTTGAAAACGTTGACAGATAAGCCCCTAAGTTGGCATCTGTATGTACGCGTAAGGCCAAGAACTTACCGTCTTTATCAATGGCCAGTTCAGCATGGCTTGAGTGATCGCGACCATGCGCGTCGGACAAAAACGCTTCGCCACGCTCACAGACCCATTTGATATTACGGTTGAGTTTTTTAGACGCCCAGGTCAGACACACGTCTTCGGCATACAAGTAGATCTTTGAGCCAAAACCGCCACCAACGTCGGGAGCAATCACTCGGACTTTGTGCTCTGGCAAGCCCATCACAAACGCCGTCATCAACAGTCGCTCGACGTGAGGATTTTGATTCGAGACATACAAGGTGTAGTCATCATTCGCACGGCTATACGAGCCGATGGCAGCACGCGGCTCCATCGCGTTGGGCACTAGGCGGTTGTTGATCAAATCGAGCTTGGTGATGTGTGCCGCTTTAGTGAAGGCCTCATCCACCAAGCCTTTATCCCCAATCGCCCACTTGTAGCAATGATTGTCGGGGGCAATGTCATGCAACGCCGGACCACCCTTTGCATCACGCACATCGACTGCGGCTGGTAACGGGTCGTAGTCAACCTCAACGAGCTCTGCAGCGTTTTTTGCTTGCTCGAGCGTTTCGGCTACCACCATCACAACGTGATCACCCACATAGCGCACTTTATCAAGCGCCAGCACGGGGTGTGGTGGTTCTTTCATGGGTTGACCATCGGTACTGGTGATCAGCCAACCACAAGGCAAACCATTGAGCTTATCATTCGCGACATCTTTGCCTTCAAGCACGCCGATGACGCCCGGAGCAGCTTTAGCCGCACTAGTATTGACGCTTTTGATGTTGGCATGCGCATGAGGCGAACGCACAAACACAGCATGCGCCATGCGCGTGAGGGTGATGTCGTCGGTGTACTGTCCGGCACCCGTCAAAAACCGATAGTCTTCTTTACGTAAAACCGATTCCCCAATGTGAGGAAGCTTTGCGAATTCATTTGCACCCATGGTGGTCTCCTTAGGCTTTCATGGCGGCAGCACCTTGCTGCACGGCTTTGACGATGTTTTGATAACCCGTACAACGACAGATGTTGCCGTCAAGTTTTTCTCGGATTTGCTGTTCGGTTGGATTGGGGTGATGCCGGCAGATATCTACGGCATTCATCACCATCCCTGGCGTACAGTAGCCACACTGCAAACCATGGCAGTCTTTAAACGCCGCCTGCATGGGGTGCATTGTGCCGTCAGCCTGAGCCAAACCCTCAATGGTTGCAATCTGTGCACCCTCTACTTGTGCAAGCAACACGTTACACGACTTAATCGCCTGTCCATTCATGATGACCGTGCACGCGCCGCACTGCGCGGTGTCGCAACCCACGTGGGTTCCTGTGAGATTAAGATGTTCGCGAAGCGCCTGCACCAACAAGGTATTCTCTGGCGCGTTCAGCGTGACGGCGTTGCCGTTTACTGTCAATTGAACCTGCATCATCGAGCGGTCTCCAAGAGCAAAAATTATTGTCAAACAAAAAAAACTAGGCAGTCGTAGCAGTAACAGGCGCTTGACGCGTACCGTTTTGATAAAAATTGCCTCAGTTCTAGTTTTTTATTGAGTCAATCTAACACGAGTAGATTGAAATAGAATGGTATTTTTCAGTGATTACACGAGACTTACGGACAAACCATGACAACAATATCTAAAGAACTCTCAGCCTCACTTCGGGCCCGCTATGGTCACAGCCCCGACGTTCTTGATGCGTTGAATCCCACCATTGAGACCATGCTCCAGCACCGCTCAGTACGCGCCTATACCTCGCAACCAGTCCCCGCCAATACGGCCGAACTACTTGTTGCAGCTGCACAATCGGCTTCAACCTCGTCAAATATGCAAACCTGGAGCGTCGTCGCGGTTACCGACCCAGGTCGCAAAGATCGTTTAGCCAAAATCGCCAACAACCAAGAGTTTGTGCGCTCCTGCCCTTTATTTTTGGTTTGGGTGGCCGACTTAGCCAGACTCAAAGCCTTAGGCAATGATCGCCAAAAGCCTCACGAGAGTCTGAATTACCTTGAAATGCTGTTGGTGGGCGCGATCGACTCAGCTCTGGCTGCTCAAAACGCCGCAGTCGCAGCCGAGTCACTGAACCTGGGCATGGTCTATATCGGTGCGATTCGAAATGATCCCTTAGCAGTCGCTAAAGAGCTGAATTTGCCACCCATGAGCTTTGCAACCTTTGGCATGTGCATCGGCTACGCCGAACCTACCCTCACAACCGCGGTCAAGCCGCGCCTGCCGCAGTCGGCGATTTTGCATAAAGAAACCTATAACGCTCAGGCCTACAAAGACGCCGTCCAAACCTATAACGCGACGATGGACACCTTTTATGCAGAACAAAAAATGACGCCGCTCGGCCCCTGGGATCTACACACGTTAAACCGAGTGCGTGGGCCCGAAGCAATGGGTGGACGTCACACGCTCATGGAAACCCTGCGCTCGATGGGATTTGAAATTCGCTAACCGGCATCTGTTCAAGGGCTCTGCCGGTCAGTGTGTCAACCGGCAGACCACAACAGGGCTGTTCCCCTCAAGACGTCAACGCGATCAAACCTGGTCGTCCTGACGTTTTTGCATATTCCACATTTGTGAATACACGCCTTGTTGAGCGATCAGCTCTGCATGATTACCTCGCTCAACAATCTGCCCTTGATCCATCACTAGGATTTGATCGGCGTGCACGATTGTCGAAAGCCTGTGAGCAATGATCAGTGTGGTGTGATTGCGCGCAAGGCCCGTGAGCTCTTCTTGTAAGGCACGTTCTGTTTTTGAATCTAGTGCAGAAGTCGCCTCATCAAAAATAAGCATGGCAGGCTTTTTAAGTAGGGTCCGCGCAATCGCCACGCGTTGTTTTTCACCACCAGACAGTTTTAAACCGCGCTCGCCGACCTGCGTGTTGTAACCGTCCGGCAGGTGTGCAATAAACTGATCCATCTGCGCTGCACGCGCTGCACTCTCTATATCCTCTTGCGATGCACCGGGACGCCCGTACGCAATGTTGTAAGCGATCGTGTCATTAAACAAAACGGTGTCTTGCGGCACAATGCCGATCGATTGACGCAAACTAGCTTGTTGGACACGCTTGATATCTTGCCCATCGATTAGTATGGCCCCCGACTGCACATCGTAAAAACGAAACAACAAACGTGCCAAGGTACTTTTGCCTGCCCCGCTACGGCCAACCACCGCAGTAATTGTGCCAGCCGGTATGGTGAAACTTAAATCGTGCAAGATCGTGCGGTTTGCTTCGTAATGAAAACGTACGTGCTCAAAGCGTACTTCTGGCCCCTGTGATTGATCCGTAATAACGAGTGCAGGTGCACCCGGATCATCCGCAATTTCGCGATCAGCCATCAACAAGGTGAACATTCGATCGAGGTCAGTCAGCGACTGTTTGATTTCGCGGTAGATCACACCTAAAAAATTTAAGGGGATATACAGCTGAATCATCAAGGTGTTTACCAATACGAGGTCGCCGAGCGTCATTGAGCCGTTGGCCACACCAACGGTTGAGCGCCACAGGATGAGCACCAAACCCACACCAATGATGAACTGTTGACCAACATTAAGCAGCGACAAAGATTTTTGTGACTTGATCGCTGCGGCTTGATAGCGAACAAGGTTCTCGTCATAACGTCTGGCCTCAAACGACTCGTTGCCAAAATACTTCACCGTTTCAAAGTTCAACAACGAATCGATCGCCTTTTGATTTGCTCTCGAATCCATATCATTCATCGTGCGGCGCAAATGCGTGCGCCATTCAGTCACAACGATCGTAAAGGCGATGTAGATGATCAGCGCACCCAGCGTGATCGCGGCAAACCAAATGTTGTAACGATAGGCAAAATAACCAAGTACCAACAAAAACTCGATGAGCGTCGGCACGATGCTGTACAGCGAATATGAAACAAGTGATTGAATTGCACGTGTGCCACGCTCGATATCACGACTCACGCCGCCGGTTTGACGCGACAGATGAAACCGAAGCGACAACGCATGCAGATGTTGAAATACCTCGAGCGCAATTTGCCTGACCGCATGTTGTGTGACCCTCGAAAACAGTAACTCTCGAAGCTCGGTAAACAAGGAGGCCGAAAATCGCAATAAACCGTACCCAATAATCAAACCTAGCGGCACAACCAACAACGCGGACGAGACGTTTTTATGGGCATCTAGATCATCTATCAGGGTCTTTAACAGAATGGGAATGCCCAAGTTGGCGAACTTTGCCGCGAGCAAACAGGAGATTGCGAGCAAGACCCGATAGCGATAGGCCAGCAAATAAGGGAGCAAATCTCGAATAACGTGCCAGTCACCTAACTTGCGCTTAGCAACGGGTTGATCTGGATCGTGCTGAAATTCTGTCGAGCGTCTGGTGGAATGTCTCATAGAGCGATTTTATACGCCCAGCCGACCTGTGCGTTTCGGTTGGCGAATTCGAGTTGTTGCAGTTAAGATCATTCATCCAATCCTATACGTTGCGGTGTCAACCATGACCAGCCCAATCGATATAACTAAGCTCAAGCCAACCGCAGACTCCTTGCTTGAGCAAGCGGTTCAGAATAGACACATACCTGGCGTGGTTGCTGCGGCAAGTTCTTCGCAAGGCACCGTTTACGAAGCTGCTTTCGGCGAACGTGCACTTGGGCAAGGGGTCGCGATGACCCCTGACACTGTGTTTTGGTTGGCCTCAATGACCAAGCCAATCGTAGGTGCCGCAGCCATGCAGCTAGTCGAGCAAGGAAAACTCACCCTTGACGAGCCTGCAGCAAAATTTTTGCCCGAACTGGCAGACGTCAAGCTCTTAACAGGCTGGGACTCAAACGGGCAACCTGTCGTGCGAGCCCCGAAGGCTCAAATCACTCTGCGCCAGTTGCTGACACACACCGCTGGCTTTACGTCTGATATCTGGAATGCGGATTCAGCTCGCTATCTAAAAACGATGAACTTGCCTCGCGCAGGTTCAGGCAAAAAAATTGCTCTTTCGGTACCTCTCACCTTCGAACCAGGTTCGCGCTGGGAGTACGGTATCAATATCGACTGGGCCGGCCAGGTAGTTGCTGCGGTAAGCGGCATGCGCTTGGGTGAATATATTCAAAAGAACATTGCCGAACCCTTAGGAATGACTAGCACGGGGTTCAGGATATCGCCGAGTATGCGTGCGCGACTGGCGACTGTGCATCAGCGCGATCCGCTTAGCGGCGTATTGAGCACGACTCCCTTTGAGGTGTCCCAAGACACCGAATTTGATCCCGGTGGTGGTGGTCTGTATTCAACAGCTGGTGATTACCTGCGCTTTACGCGCATGATTTTGAATCAAGGTCAGGGCAATGGTCATCAAATTTTAAAACCCGAAACTGTCGCCCTGATGTCAAAAAACGCCATGGGCCCTTTACGGGTGAATCTTTTACGCACACAAAATCCGGCCGCCTCGCTGGATGCTGAATTTTTTACCGGCATCGAAAAATCTTGGGGCTTGACTTTCATGATCAATGAGCAGCAAGCGCCTACAGGCCGCTCGTCGGGCAGCCTGGCCTGGGCTGGGCTACCGAATGCTTTTTTCTGGATCGACCCGAAAAAAGATTTGGCGGGAGTGATCTTGATGCAGGTTTTACCCTTCGTTGACCCGCACGCAATCGGGCTCTTCACTGCCTATGAAAAAGCCGTCTATGACGCATGCGCGTAAACATCAGGTCACCCAAGCCGAAAGGCTTTTCGACTATTTTTTTGGATACCAAGACGGCAGACGTTTTTCTAAAAACGAAGCCGTCCCTTCTGCGGCATCCGCTTTTTGACGCAATTCAGAATGCTCTCGAACAAGATCAGCAAACAACGCATCATCGAGCAATGAGTCTGACACGGCAAGTGTGCGCATTTTGGTGGCGGACACGGCACTTGGCGAATTCATCAACAGGCCATCGACGATGCGGGCCCCCGTAGCACCCAAGTCGTCTGCCTTGCAGACTTCGTGCACAAAGCCAATACGCAACGCGACTTCGGGACTAAAGCGCTCGCATGTCAGGGCATAACGACGCACATTGCGCACCCCCATCGCTTTGCACAGTTGAGGCAAAATAATCCCAGCAATCAAGCCCCAGCGCGCTTCAGTGATGGCAAAAATCGCGTTGTCCGCGGCTACCACAATATCGCACACCGAGGCGATACCCGTTCCTCCGCCAAAGCAACCACCCTGAATGAGCGCGACGGTAGGTATAGGGAGTGTATCCAAGCGTCGAATCGCCTCACCAGTGAGGCGCGACACGCGTTCATTCTCTTCGGGGCTTTTAGGCGCAACGCTTGATATCCAAGCAAGATCAGCCCCTGCCTGAAAATGTTTGCCATTACCTTGCACCACCACCACCCTTGCGTCAGGCAATGCAGGCAGGAGGTCGAGGGCCTGGTGAAGCCCTTGGATCATGTCTTCGTTGTAGGCATTATTTACCGAAGGCCGGTTAAGTGTTACGGTCACGACCCCGCGCGAATCGACCTCACACAATACAGCTCCATTACCAAGTTCTTTTGACATAACATTCTCTTTATTATTTAACTATCGGGCTAGTTTAGATGCACTATGCGCGGGCTAAGTTCGTACCGCGCCTTTGGACTTGGTCTCAGTATGATCAGCGTCCTCGCAAAACTGAATTTCAATCGTGCAATGGACGATCTCTTCGTGGATCGACAGCTGCTGACGGACGACATCAGGGGTGAGCGCGAGGTCATGCGTCACCACACTTAGCGCGCAAGAATACACTTGCTTACCCACACGCCATACGTGTAGATCTGTCACCTTGGTGTCACCTGCCTCAAGACCTGTTTCGACGACCTCACGAATTTCATCTACGACGGGGTGATCCATTTCTCGATCTAGCAGTACTTTGCCAGTTTCAATCAATAATCCTTTTGCCCAAAGCGCGACCATCACCGCACCAACGATCCCCATCACTGGGTCAAGCCATGACCAACCCCAGACTAAACCTCCAATCAAAGCGATCACTGCCAACACCGAGGTCGCCGCGTCAGCGATAACATGAAGATACGCTGCCTTGAGATTCAAATCTTGTTGACGAACTGCGGGGCTGTGAGCGTGCGCGCGTCCATGATCGTGACTATGACCATGACCGTGTACGTGGCCATGGCCGTGACTGTGCCCATGACTATGACCATGCCCATGATCGTCGTGCGATCGCCCTAGAATAAGCGCGCACACAAGATTCACAACCAGCCCCAATACCGAGATCACAATCGCCTCTTGGTAATGGATCGGTTTTGAATCTAACAAGCGTTCAACGGAACCCACCACCATCCAGGCAGCAACACCAACTAAAAATAGTGCACTTGCAAACCCCGCCAGCACCTCGATTTTCCAGGTGCCAAACGCAAACCGCGGATCAAGCGCATATTTGCGCGCGGCCGCATAGGCAAAGGCGCTTAGGCCCAGCGCAACAGCATGAGAACTCATGTGCCAACCGTCGGCTAACAAGGCCATCGAGTTGTACCACCAGCCGGCTGCGATTTCAAAAATCATCATGACGGCAGTGATCCACATCACCCAGCGAGTACCTCGCTCTGCAGCACGACTGCCCTGGTCAAACGTGTGGCTGTGGATCCAGTCAGACAAATCATGTGTATGCATCGCGACACCTTGAGAACTAACAATTGGCTTTTTACCTCGACTAGATGGTAAAACAAAAATAACAACATATGAGCATGCTGCCCAATAAACCCTTATTGCGGATGGCGGCCACCTTGCATGGAGACAAACTTGAATTTTTACCCACTGATGCTGCGCATCTTGGCGCTTTTCGCCTTGACCATGGCCAACTCAACACAAGCCCAATCACCTGACAACTACCCGAATCGCCCAGTCAAAATGGTCGTACCCTTTGGGCCAGGGAGCGGCACCGACACAGTCGCGCGCGTCGTCGCCCAGCAAATGCAGTCCTATCTGGGGCAACCCGTCACGGTCGAAAACCGCGCTGGCGCCAATGGCTTCATCGGCGCAGAGGCGGTCGCACGTTCAACGCCCGATGGTTACACCGTCTTTGTCACCTCTGCGTCAATTCACTCACTGAACCCAAGTTTATTTAAGACCTTACCCTATGACACTGAACGCGACTTTGCGTCTGTCGGAGGCATTATGGAGGCGTACTACACCCTTTTAGTCGGCGAGACCTTACCAGTAAATAGTGTGCAGGAACTCAGCGCTTGGCTAAAAACCCACCCAGATAATGCTTCGTATGGCTGGGGAGCCACGGTCGGTCAAATCGCAGGCGCAACCTTCTTAAAGCAGACAAACACCAGCGCAACGGGAGTCCCTTACAAAAGTAGCCCCCAAGCGGTGACCGACTTAATCGGGGGACAGATTAAGTTCATGTTTAACGACGTAACAACCTCGAAGGCGCACTTGGGTAAACAACGTCTCAAAGCGTTGGCTGTGACCTCCCCAGAGCGAATCGTCGGACTTGAAGACGTGCCCACCATGGCGCAAGCTGGGGTCGCAGACTTTGAAATGACGACCTGGGTGGGGATGTTGGTTCCAAAAAACACCCCCTCAAACATTATTAGCACCCTAAGCACAGCACTGCTCAAAGCTGTTGCCTTGCCCGAGGTTGCTGAAAAAATGCAAGCCTGTTGCTCGGCGAGGATGCTCAAGAAAACCCCAGAGGCGTTTGCACAATACATGCGCGACGATCGAGCGCGCTGGGCAAAAAAAATCACTGAAGCCGGTGTCAAGCCTGAATAAGACAATGCACCACTCACGAAAAATAACGGAGAACCTAAATGAACGATCGACTTGAACTGCGCGCACTTGGACAAAACAAGCAACACGAACTGTTCGGCACGACGCCACCAGAAAGTGGTCACGCAGCCTTTGACCAATTTGAGCAAGAGTTTGTCTTTGGTCGTGTCTGGTCTAGACCAGGGCTCGATCTCGCCTCGCGAATGATTGCGACGCTTTCGGCTCTGTGCGTTGGCCGCCGCCTCTCTGCGTTAGAGCACTATATCGATGCAGCCTTGGATGCCGGCTTGAGCGCCCAAACAATTAATGAAATCTTTATGCAGTGCGGCATTTACGCGGGGTTTTCAACGACGACGAAAGAGTGCCTCACGCTGTCGCAGCGGGTCTTTGACGCGCGTGGTGTGTCGCTGCCGGTCGCAGCAAGCCGCGACGACTCGTTGGCGCTCGTTGCCGAACGCGGTCAAGAGGTCATGACGACCCTTCACGCCGAGCGCCGACACGTTGGTTACGCTAATCCTGAAAACTCAATTGCCTCTACGTTTTACCCGGACGTCGTGCAGTTTTGCTATGGTGAACTCTGGAAGCGCCCTGGAATGGAAATGCGCGAACGCGCGATTTGCGCCATCGCCTCGTTTACCTCTTTAACGTTTTCAGGTTTGGTCACCAAGTTTTCAAAAGCGGGACTGAACTGCGGGCTTACCCAAGCCGAAGTGGTTGAAGTTGTGATTCAAACAGGGCCTTATACAGGGCTTGCGCCCGTGTTGATGGGCTTAAGTGCGCTCAGTGCCTAGTAGGCCTACAGGCACCCACTGCACACTAAAAATTTACTCCTACCTTGTAATCACCATTGAGCTTGCTCTTCAACATTATTCTCGCTGAGATCGCCATGCACATACCCATCAAACGCCTCGCCGCTTCGATTGCCCTGAGTTCACTCTTCGCCTTTCCTGCAGCCGCCGAGGTCACTCGTCTAGAAATCACCTCAACCCAGCCATACGGTACTTTTCGCGCAGGCAACTACACCATCATTCAAGCAACGCTACATGGCCAACTGTCCCCAAATGAAAAGATTCCGGGCTTAGATAAGGCGCCTTTGAATGCGGCAGGGCAGGTTGAATATTCGACCAAGCTCGTGCTCACGATGCCCTCAGACAAGGCGAACGGCAATGGGGCCCTGCTGGTCGACGTACCAAATCGCGGCAAGGCCTACGCTAACGCACTTTACAACTCGCCCCGCGATGAGCCGTTTCAATCGGGCACTTTCGAACAAGGTACCGGCTTCTTGCAAGACAACGGCTTTTCAATTGCCGAGGTCTACTGGGAGCTTGGTCAAGGTGCGAACCTTCCGTCGTTTATTGACGCAGAGGGCAAACGAAAATACGTCGAAGGCGCGGGCTTTGCCATCATGCGCGACGCCGGAGTTTTTCTTACACACGCGGCGAAGGATTCAGCTGGGAATGCCAATCCTCTTGCTGGAATGATCAGTCGCACGCTCGCAAGCGGGAAATCGCAAACCGGAAGATTTCTAAAGACCTTCTTACTGAGCGGCTTCAATATGGCCGGACCACAGCGCGTCTTTGATGGCATGCACGTCTTTGTATCAGGGTCAGGCCTATTGCCAATTATGCAGACAGGCAGCGGCCCAGAATCGAGTGCGAATGGAACCCCCGGCTTCACGAATCCCGAGATGCCCGGTGTGCACGATGGGTTGTTAACGATCGGAGAGATCACCACTCAAGTTGTCGCCCGCGGTGAGATTGCGCCAAAGATGATTCTCATCACAACCTCTACTGATTACTACTCGCTGCGAGCCTCACTTGGGCGTACCGGATCGCAAGGCGAGGTCGATCAAGCGCTTCCAGAAAACGTCCGTATGTATGACATCGCTGGCTCGTCGCATGTTCTCATTCCACATAAGCCCCCCTATTGCACACTCTCGCAAGGCGTGCTTGACTGGACGCCCGTTTCGCGCGCAACCTTTTTGCACCTGGATCAGTGGGTAGGCCTTAATGCCGCGCCCCCCGCAAGTCAGCTCATGGCCCTTGAACGCGCCTCAAACACCCCGCCTGCACTCAAGGCACCCAATAATCTGCCTAACGCTGTGATACAGGTGCCTCAATTAGATGCCGATGGCAATGCGGTGGGTGGCGTGCGGCTTCCTGACTTGGTCGCGCCGCTCGGTACACACGGCGGACAAAACTCTCCCGAGACGCGCTGCAACCTGATGGGCTCGTACGTACCCTTTGCAAAGGATGCGACTCAACGGACTGAGAACAACGACTCGAGGCCCTCAGTGGCCGAACGTTATAAAAATCGTGACGATTACGTCAATCGCATCCGAGGTGCAGCACTCGACTTACAGAAAGCCGGCTTTCTGTTGGCGACCGACGCTGCCGTCATCATTCAAGCCGCCGCGAGCACCAAGGCCTTCGGTGAGCCTAAACCCAACCCGAATGCCCGCTGAAATCTAGTGCGCTCAATCGATCATTACACGAACCTTACAAAGCACCTTCTAAATGTGTCGATGTTAGGGAATAACCCTAGGTCGTTCAAAAGCGCGGAGACCTATACTTTGAACAGTATTTTTAAAATGTCTATCAGATCATTTATTCCAGTGAGGAGACCTTCATGAGTGAAATCAAGCCAGCAATCAGCGCGGTAAAAGCTCGCCGTAAATTTCTAACCGGCGCCACCGCTGCCGGCGCAGGCGTGGCCACCTTGGGGTTCCCCATGGTGTCAAACGCCCAGACAGTGAACTTTCGCTTTCAATCAACCTGGCCAGCAAAAGATATTTTTCACGAATACGCAATCGACTACGCGAATAAAGTGAATGCGATGTCTGGCGGTCGCCTTAAGATTGACGTTCTGCCTAGCGGCTCAGTCGTTGGCGCATTCAATTTGCTCGACGCAGTGTCAAGCGGCACGCTTGATGGCGGTCATGGCGTCTTGGCTTACTGGTACGGCAAGAGCCCAGCCCTCGCACTCTGGGGCTCAGGCCCAGCCTTCGGTATGGATCCAAACATGCTGTTGTCGTGGCATCAATATGGCGGCGGCAAACAGTTGCTTGAAAAGATTTACGCTAGCCTGAAGATGGATGTTGTTTCGTTCATCTACGGCCCCATGCCCACTCAGCCTCTGGGCTGGTTCAAAAAGCCAGTCACCAAAGTCGAAGACTTTAAAGGCCTCAAGTATCGTACTGTTGGTCTGTCGATTGAGATCTTCAACGCCATGGGCGCGTCGGTACAAGCCCTGCCTGGTGCAGATATTGTTCCGGCAATGGATCGCGGCGTGCTTGATGCAGCTGAGTTTAATAACGCTTCCTCAGATCGCACACTGGGTTTTGCTGACGTGTCAAAAGTCTGCATGTTGCAAAGTTTTCACCAGTGCTCAGAGCAATTCGAAATCTTGTTTAACAAGAAGAAATTCGACGCCTTACCTGCAGAGCTGAAAGCGATTATTTCTATCGCTACTGAGGCTGCCTCGGCTGAAATGTCTTGGAAAGCCGTTGATCGCTACTCGGCAGACTTTGTCAAACTGCAAACTGAAGACAAAGTTCGTTTTTACCAAACACCTAAGTCAATTCTTGAAGCACAGATCAAGGCTTGGGATGAGATTGCCGCCAAGAAATCAGCTGAAAACGCTGACTTTAAAGCAGTGCTCGATTCACAGCGCGAGTTTGCACGTCGTGCTGGTCGGTGGCAGAACTTCACCAACGTTGACTACAAAATGGCCTACGACCACTACTTCGCACCTAAGAAGTCATAAGCCACTGCAGCCTTGAACCATAATCCGGATAGCTATCTATCCGGATTATTTTTTGCCGGTAAATCGCAGAACTAAAGCAGATCATGGATTCAAAAAAAGATTTTAAAAAACTGATGCTTGTCGTCGATGAAATCAGTACATTTGTTGGAAAGGGATCAGGATGGTTAATTATCCTGTTGATGGTGATGGTTTGTATCGACGTCTTTAGACGTTACATGCTCAATGCACCCTCTGCCTGGATCGGCGAACTCTCGGTGATGTCGTATGGCGCGGTCATTATGCTGTCGGGTGCCTACACCCTTGCCCAAAATGGCCACGTTCGTGGCGATTTTTTATACGGCTCGATGAAACCACGTACGCAAGCCACGTTTGACTTGATCTTGTACGTTACTTTTTTTCTACCTGGCGTTACGGCACTCTGCTACGCCGGATACACGTTTGCAGCCGACTCATGGCGTATTGGCGAACACACCACGCAAATCGCCAACGGCCCACCGGTTTATCACTTCAAGTCTTTAATTCCAATCGCCGGGGGCTTTTTGCTTTTACAAGGCTTTATTGAAATGATCCGCTGCGTCATCTGCCTCAATACCGGCGAGTGGCCAGAGCGTCTCAAAGATGCCGAAGAAATTGACGTCGTCGAGCAGCAATTAGAAGCCTCGACGTATGTCGACGAAGATTCAAAGAATATGGCCATTGCGCGCGCTAAAACAATTGATGAAGAGGCCCACCAGCGCATTGGTGGCATGAAAGGAGAAAAATCATGAGTGATCCGTATCTTGGCCTCTTGATGCTGTGCCTGATCGTTGTAGTGATTATGTTGGGTTTTCCAACCGCCTTTACCTTGATGGGTTTAGGCATGGCGTTTGGTTTTTTTGCCTTTTACGACCCCAGCGATGTCTGGACGAATAACAAGATTTTTACGTTGATGGTGCAGCGCACATACGGAGGAATGACGAACGACACGTTATTGTCAATCCCACTCTTTGTGCTGATGGGCTACGTGATGGAACGTGGTGCCCTGGTCGACAAAATGTTTCATAGCGTGCAATTAGCGTTCCGCGGCATGCCGGCTTCGCTGGCGGTGGCAACCCTAGTCATCTGTACGTTCTGGGGGATTGCGAGCGGACTGGTAGGCGCTGTTGTGGTGCTGATGGGTGTGATTGCACTGAAGCCCATGCTCAACGCAGGCTACGATGTACGACTGGCCAGTGGCGTCATTACAGCGGGAGGCACGCTCGGAATCTTGATCCCACCCTCAGTGATGATTATTGTGTACGCAGCGGTTGCCGGCCAATCAGTCGTCAAGCTCTACGCCGCCGCCATGTTGCCCGGATTTTTTCTTGCACTACTTTATTTGGTCTATGTCATTGGCTGGGCGCTGATAGATCCAAAGATTGCCCCAAAGCTACCCCCTGAGCAGTTAAAGGTGCCAATCCCAGCTCCTGTTGCATTCCTACGCGATCACTACTCGTCGAATTTTCTTGTTGCGACTTTTAAAGCGGCCTTCGCGCCTGGTCCCTTACTCAATGCGCCCGAAGGTACGCGCATTACCTATGGTCGCATTATCAAGAATTTAATTTCGGCAATATTCCCCCTGGTCATGACACTCGCGCTGATTGCGGGTACGTGGTGGTATGTCGTCATTCACCCCAAGGCTGAGTTCGACGCAGCGCAAGCAGCGATGGTGATCGCCAAGCCTTTGCCTAACCCCTCTACGCAAGCTCCTGCAAAGATTCAAGAAGAAGTCTTAGTCGAAATTGGCTCGGAAAGTACATCGAGCTCACGTGGGTCAAGCAATGACAACGGCGGCTTAATTGCTCTGGATGCAGATCCTGAAAACGCCGATAGTCAAAAAGCAGATGTTTATACCCCACCCTCAGATAACTTCTATCTCTACTTTTGGATTACAAGCTTTTTAACCTTGCTTCTGTTGATCAACTATTACCGCAAGTTAAAGGATGAGCAGTTTGAAATCCTGAAGTTGTTGGTTGAGTCAGTCATGCCCTTAGGCATCTTGACAATCGTGGTGCTAGCTGTGATTTTGCTGGGCATCACAACGGCAACTGAGTCTGCGGCAATTGGGGCGGCGGGTGCGTTCTTGCTTGCGTGGTCGTCTGGCTCGTTCACCTTTGAACGCATGAAGCAGGCCGTGTTTTTAACAACCAAAACCACTTCTATGGTTTGCTGGTTGTTCGTAGGCTCGGCTTTGTTCTCTGCTGTGTTTGCGATCTTGGGCGGGCAACAGATCATCGAGAGCTGGGTGTTAGGTATGAACCTGACCCCACTGCAATTTATGCTGCTTTCGCAAGCATTGATCTTTGTCCTTGGCTGGCCGCTTGAGTGGACTGAAATCATTGTGATTTTTGTGCCAATATTTTTGCCTATGCTGTCACACTTCAACATCGACCCAATTCTGTGGGGTACGTTGGTATTTGTGAACCTGCAAGCAGCGTTCTTGTCGCCACCCGTGGCGATGTCAGCGTTTTATCTGAAGGGGGTAGCACCACCACATGTGACCCTGAATCAGATTTTTGCTGGCATGATGCCTTACATGTTCATCGTCATCGTCTGCATGGCAATCATGTACGTTTGGCCGGGCATGACGCTCTGGCTGCCTAAATATCTTTACGGTGGCGGTTAGGCCAACTATGTCAGCTGAAGCAAAACTTAAAGAACTAGGACTGCAATTACCGGTACCCCCTGCGCCCATTGCGAATTTTTTACCTTGGCGCAGAGCCGGTCAATTGCTCTATCTTTCGGGCCAGGGCCCACGCGACGAAGCTGGCAAAATCAGCGTTGGGCGCTTGGGTCGGGACTGCTCAGTTGAACGCGGCTATGCCGATGCGCGGCGAGTAGGCTTGCAAATTTTGTCAACCATCCGTGCAGCAATCGGGTCGCTTGATCACGTTGAAGCTATCATCAAGCTCTTGGGCATGGTGAACGCTGAGCCTGACTTTGGTGATCAACCCAAGGTTATTAACGGCTGTTCTGATGTGTTGATCGAAGTGCTTGGTGAGCGTGGTAAACACGCTCGCTCAGCGGTTGGCATGGGCTCTCTACCCAATGGCATGACCGTTGAGGTCGAGGCGATTATTTTGATCAAAGACGGGTTTTAGGCAATCGCAGCCCGTTATGGCTTATTGAGTACTGTGTCAGAAATGCGTCTCGCGCCTTGCGGCCCACGCGTTTCTAACCAATTGGGGTGCGCCTCGAGCAAGCTTGTCATCATCTCTTTCGCTTTGGCATGGTCACCTAATCGGTACGTCGTCCAGGCATATCTAAATTGATGCGTCGGCTCAGTTGGCTCCAACTCAATTGCGCGCAAAATTAAAATTTTTGCCTCTTTTAAATCGTTTAATTCGGTACTCACATAGGCCGCGTTTGAGTGTGCCCACGCCGCTCTGGGGTTGGCCTTGATCGCAGCAGTAAATTCAGCGTAAGCTTTGCGCAGCGCCTCTTTGGTCGGGGGTTGGCGATCTACGGGGCGCATATATTCGATACCCAGCAAATTGTGACAACCCGGCGACTGAATCGGTAGCGCACAGGCCAACTCAAATTGTTTCACTGCAGCAGCACGATCGCCCGACGAGCGCAGAGCGATTCCTTTCGCGTTAAAGCCAAGCGGACTAGAGGGGTTAAGCAAAATGGCCCGGTCTGCGTATTCAATCGCCTCCCCGTAGCGTTTTTGATTCACTGCAAACTCAGACATCCCAATGACCGCAGGATAAAACTCTGGGTCAATAGAAAGCGCCTCGAGGAGATACTGTTCGCGCTCAGCAACAGGTGCAAGGGTCGACCGCAGCCAAAGCGCAAACTTGCGCTCTGTGGGTGTCCCCGAGATCACCAAGGGACGCAAAACTTCTAAAGCCAGTTCAGGCTTGCCCAAACGCTGCGCTGCCAACGCCGCACGCAAAGGCTCAAAGTGGGCATATAAATCAAAGGCAAGTAACTTGATTAAATCGTCAATCTCGTTTTTTTCAGTACTGTTTTTTCGCTTAGAGATGACCTGTTGTGACAGGCGAATTCTGCCCTCGACGCTGGCAAAGCCATTCGCAGTTGAAGCGTTGGTGATATCGCCCGAGATGACCTGCGGATCTTTTTGAAAAACGAAACGAACAGCCTGCTCGATCGATTGCAACGAGATCCCGCCAACACTTGCTTCGATTTTTGCGTCAGAGCCCTTAGACATCCCACTAAATAGTGCATTTTCGGGCCCATCAACGCCCCCTTTAGGGTTGTTATTCGCGATGGTTTTGTAGGTATTGATCTCGTCCAGTAGACGCTGCACGACTACCTCGCTCTTGAAGCCCTGTGCTTCGAGGCTTGCTGGAATCTCAATACGATCGAGCACAACTGAGGTCGGATGAAAGACCGACTTGAACACAAATCCAGTCCCAAATACTGCGCTGATACTGATAATGAGCGACGTAACGGTTTTTGAGACGTTTTGAACGATGTTTAGCTGATCGGCCAGTGCCATAGGGGCGTTTCCTGTATCGAGGTGAGTAAGTTTGCCAAACCTCGGCAGCCAAACATATTACATGGCATGGCACCTTCTTAAAACGACTGGTTGTTCGCTCATTCAGCCCGTTTGACCGAAATCGAGATCGTGCCATACTTTTTGCCAAGGACTTCAGTCATTTGAAACCTAGACTTTGGGGATAAAAAATTTTGGGGGCGCCCAGGTCGGTTTGATTATGGTAATTTAAGGTTCTCACAAAACCAATACAGACAAGCCATGAACACATCAGCAACCATCCAAAACGTTGACGCCATTATCATTGGCTCGGGCTTTGCCGGCATGTACCAATTACATAGCCTGCGCGACAAGCTTGGGCTAAACGCCAAAGTGATCGAACGCGGTGCGGGCGTGGGCGGCACCTGGTACTGGAACCGCTACCCAGGTGCTCGCTGCGACTCTGAAAGCCACACCTACATGTACTACTTCTCACAAGAACTTGTTCAAGAGTGGGAGTGGTCAGAGCGCTATCCTCAGCAAGCTGAAATCTTGCGCTACATGAATTTTGTCGCCGACAAACTGAATTTGCGTTCGGACATTAAGCTGAATACGGCCATGACCCAGGCTCATTTCAATGAGACAACAAATCGCTGGCTAGTCACAACCGACACCGGCGAACAATATGACGCACAATTTTTAATCACGGCGGTTGGTTGCTTGTCTAACGCCAACGTTCCTAAAATTCCGGGTATCAGTGACTTCAAGGGCGACTGGTACCACACCGGCCATTGGCCCCATGAGGGCGTTGACTTTACAGGCAAGCGCGTGGGTATTATTGGCACCGGCTCAACCGGTATCCAGGCCATTCCGGTGATCGCTGCGCAAGCTAAGCATCTCACTGTCTTTCAACGCACCGCAAATTACAGCCTGCCAGCACGGCACCATCCCTTGACTGACGAGTTTAAGGAGTACGCGAAAAAGCATGCCGCCGATATTTACAAGGTCATGACCTCAAATACTAATGGTCATGCGTTTTATATCGACGATCGTTCAGCCGTTGAAACACCAGCTGACATCCGGCAAAAGACCTACGAAGAAAAGTGGGAAATGGGTGGCTTTCAATTCAGAGCGTCTTACCGCGATCTGTTAACCGACGAGGTCGCAAACAAAACTGCTGCAGACTTTATCCGCCAAAAGATTCGCGGGATCGTCAAAGACCCCAAAGTGGGCGAGGTTCTATCTGACATCGACCACCCCTTTGCAGGTAAACGGCCACCAATTGATGACCATTACTTCGAGACCTATAACCGCGACAACGTCAAACTGGTAGACCTGCGCTCGGCACCTATCGAAAAAATTACTGCCAAAGGGATTAAAACCACTGAGCAAGAGTACGAAGTGGACATCATCGTATTTGCAACTGGCTTTGATGCCATGACAGGCTCGCTTGTCAGGTTGGATATTGTGGGTCGCAATAAACGAACCTTGAAAGACTACTGGAGTGCCGGCCCCAAGACGAATCTGGGGCTACAAGTACCTGGTTTTCCAAATATGTTCACCATCACCGGCCCAGGCAGCCCATCGGTGCTAAGCAATATGCCGCCCACCATCGAACAACACGTTGAGTGGATCAGCGACTGCATCAGCAAAATGAAAGCAAAAGGCTTGAACTGCGTTGAGACCAGTGAAGCCGCGAGCGAAGCCTGGCAAAAAGAGGTTGACCGCGCGGCCAACGCCACGCTGCTGCCCAAAGTCAAACACTCATGGTATTTGGGTGCGAACGTACCGGGCAAGCCACAGGTGTTCATGCCTTATGCCGGCGGCTTTGCACACTACCGTACGATTTGCGACAAAGTAGCTAGCGAAGGTTATCAGGGCTTTGAAATGAGCTAAGCAACCAGCTTGCTCACTCAATGACCGCCTTCGGCGACTACCAAAACTAAATATAGCTTTACTTTAAGGCTTATTTAAGCCGGCTTCTTGGTAAGTTGGTACCTCATCCCTAGTAGTGCGATAATCGCACCACTAGGGATTTCTACTTACCTTTCACCATTTTTCTCATCCACGACTAAGGTTCTGCGTTCATGGCACAAAATCTCGATCTGCTGAAAATCGCTCAAGAAGAGCAAAACGGCGACCTCTTCAAAATGCTTGATGGCATTTACAAGCGCTCGGCCATTAAACCGACCGATTGCCCTGATGCAATCATTTGGGAAGGCGGCAGCACCGCTGGCGGCGTCAAACCCGTTGCCCACGCCTTTACCGATATGTTTGCCTTGAACGGCACACTGATGGCGCTTGACGTCTTAGGCCTGCCATTTTTAGGCGTCCCGATGATGGCGCAGTTTCGTCACGACAGTAAGCTTGCCTCACTCGAGTGGTTTGGCAAACTCGACTACACCGCACTGAAGTGGTCGACTGCCGGTGACTTTATGGTCAACGAAGGCGGCAAAAAAGTTGTGGTGAATGGTAAGTCAGCCAACGCACCTTTACGCACCGCTGCAGGCGTGTATTGCAACGTGCGCCCTTACGGTGGCATCACGAGCATCCGCTTTATGCCCGGCCTGCCTTACTCGCAAGATAAAAAGAAATTCAAAGTTGATCCAGCCACAGGCGTGATTCACTCTGAAATGAACACCCCCGGCATTCGTATGGCGTATGCAGCACGTTTGTTCTTGAAGATGGTTCACGAAACCGGCCAGATCGGTCGTGTCGCTACCAAGCCCACACAGGCTCAAGAAGACGCGATCAACGCCGGCATTATGCGTTGGCTGATGCAAGGCACAAAGTTCAAACTGAAGCGCCAGTACACCGTTGACGCTTACGAAGAACACCGCGCTAACGTCGACGCCATTGTTGCCTGCCTGCCAAAAGACTTCAAAGACGGTATGGAAAACTGGGGCGGCGACATTTACGAACACATCTCAGACACAAACTTTGGTTTGTTGCTGCATGACATGATTCGTCAACGCCCTTGCATCGTTTACGCAACCGACCTTGACGGCGACCGCCTGACAGATTTGATGGCGGATGCACCCGACGTTTTACGCGACTGGGGTCAAATCATCATCGACCGTGTTGGCGCCAAAGTTGACATGAAAACACTGTGGGTCGATATGGGCTTCACCATGACCAACGGTAAAGACATGACCAGCGTGATGTATCGCGTGCATGGCGCTCCGATCTATGAACAGACGCTTGGCTCTGCTGACGCGATGTTGTTGCGCTTGTTAGATGGCGACGAAACCGTTGGTGGCGAAAAGCAACCCTACGATCCACGCATTCACTTTGTGCTGATTAACGAAGCATACAAAGCAGCGAACCCAGGCAACAAACAGTTGTCTGATTGGCTCGACGCGCAGCTCGCCACCTTTGACAAAATCTATGGTGACAAGCGCCCACGTTACTTGGATGGTTACACACAACTGAAGGCAGCAATCAAGCCTTGGGGTACTGCTTAAGTATTAGCTAGATTCACTTAGCAAATAAACCGGCGGGCACTTGAATCAAGTGCCCGCCTTTTTATTCACATCAGTAAGTCCGGCAAACATCAAACGAAACGACCATCCGTGTGTGAGTCCTCTTAGTGTTCTCCTAATTCGGCTAACACAGCACGCGGCACCATACTCAACGTTGCAAGTCCGGCAAAGTCTGGGTTCCCGTCTTGAGCAAACTTCTTACGCAGTTTTAAAAATACCTCACCCGCGGTTGTTTCAAACCAAAACCACTTTTGTATGGATGCAGCTGAATGTTGCCCCGGTTGCACTGACTTCGCTTCATAATAAAAAGTTTTTAATTCGTCACTCGCAAACTTAACAGCCAGTGAAGGAGCCATTGCTTCGTCCTTCAAAATCAACAAGGGCGAATCCTCAAGCCATGAAATTAAAAAAGCCCCTAGTTCTGCGGGCGTACAACCCGTAATACCAAGCTTAGTTTTTTTGCGTGCCTGAAGGGCCACTGCGTACCACCCCTGTAGTTGGCTAATTTCGTCTGCCAACCGCACTGCCAACGAGCCCTCAGATTTCAAACTCGGAAAGCTGACTGGACACACCAATCCTTGCGTAGGTGGCTCAAGATTGTCGGCGGGTGCGTCTTCCGCAAAGTCTTCAAGAACCGGACCATCAGTACGCGCCAACAGCGTCAAAGCCTCGGTTAAGACATGCGTTTGAAAAGCAACATCGTGTGGGACACCAAAGGGTCGACCCAACATGAACGGAACCCAGAGCGCTCTGGGCGCGTTCAACGCTGCGGTGTGCTCGCGTATCAAGCTGATTTGTACTGTTGCAATGCCTTCTTGCTCTAGGTAGTGCCCGACGGCGCTCACGGCGCACGTGCAAAGCGGTCAAACCGGCGACAAGATTACTGCATCAACGTGATCTTGCTTCAACAACTTGGCAAGCGCACGAACCTTCGCTTCATATTTTGTAATTGGCCAAATTGCGCCCATAAACGAGTAATGAAAGTTAGCCACTGAACCGATCAACTTCTTCGTTGCTAATTCTTTTAAGCGATCAAGCGGAAACACCACATTAACGTCGGCTTGAAAACCCGCACGATCAAAATTGACTGAGACATGACTCATGACCAAATCTTGTTCTGGCGTGTTCGTTGGGATGACCCGGTAATCAATACCAGAGCCCTGACCGTCATAGGGCGCCTCGCCCCGAAGATGCAAGCCGGCAGTTGTAATGATCGCTACGCGGCGCTGACTTAACGAAACACCACCCACCAGTTTAGGCACGTTTAACTGCGGCATGATCTTTAGACGAGCGAGATGATGCTCACGATCACTTTGAGGTAAATCAGCTAAACGAACCATAACGATTCCTTTTTGAGGTGAGGGGCAAAACAAACACTTGCTGCCATAGTTTGCCATAAGACCTAGCGAGCGTTTTCAAATTCTGCAATTCTGGTCCGCGCAACGCAACATCAACCAAGAATACTAAACAAATTTCAGGATTTAACGTTTTTCATTCGATTATTTATTTTGCTGAGTATACTTTCCAGCCGCTTAGTCGATAGATCTTTAACCGTGCAACTCATTTGGATTTCTGGGTCGACCTCGGCCGTTAAAAAAATTAACATCTCGCGCAAAAAACTTGTGCGTTGGTCGGCCGTCGCATGCGCGTGTCTGATCCTGCTTGGCGTATGTATTCATTTTTTTGGCTTTCGGATTGCGCTTCAAATCAAGCCAGAGCTCGCACGTTCAATGGGTGACGTTGTCACCGCCGAAGAACAAAGTCTAATCGACGCACAGCACCAACAACAACTTGCTCGTCTTGCGAAACAGCATCAAGAACAATTTTCTCGTCTGGCACAACAGCATCAAGCCGCTATTGATAAACGCGAAAAAAGGCAAAAAGAGCTGATTGCCTCGTATGAGCATCAACTTGAGTTGATGCAAGTCGACTTCAAAGAAACAAGCATGCAGTTTAGTCGCGAGAAAAAAGAGATCGATGGACTTTATCGCAAAAAGCTCGAGGCACTCAACACGCAAATGACTGCGATGACTAGTAAGATTAGCGAACTAAATGCTTTGAAAGAACGCTTTGCTACTCTTGCAGCACCGGCGCCGCTCAAAAATAAAATGACTGATTCTTCAGGGCGTGGTGGCCCGTTGCGCCCAATAAGTTTTAAATCATCTTCGAACGCCTACCTTGAAGATGAACTCGAAAATACTGTCGCTAAAGCCGCCTCACTCAATACGACTGCAATCGGCTTAGAGCAGCTCTGGACGGCTCGCTATCAATTGCTCACGCAGTTGCCGCTCGGGGCGCCGCTACCGATGGCACTCGGTTTAAACAGCAACTTTGGCCCACGTGTTGATCCCATCACAGGTGCAATCGCCCAGCACTCGGGCATCGACTTCGTTGCGAAGGTTGGCACACCTATCTTGGCTGCCGGCAACGGCACCGTCGTGCGAGCCGGTTGGGATGGCGCCTACGGCCTCACCGTCGAAATCAAACACGCTGAAGGTTATGTTTCAAAATATGCCCATGCAAGCAAAATAGACGTCACTGTCGGGCAAATAATCACGCGTGGACAAAAAATTGCTGAAGTCGGCTTAACCGGGCGTACAACCGGCGCACATCTGCACTTTGAAGTCTTGCGACTCGGACAGTTTGTTAATCCGATGCAGGTGCTGGTAGTGCCTGGTTCGACACGGGCTTCACTAGAGTAGGCTGGCCTTCGGTCGTCAATTCACCTTGCTGGGCAGTGGCTTGCGTCACCATGCGGCCATTAATTTTTGCGCCCGGCTCAATACTAATTTGACCGTAAGTGATATCACCGTGAATGTCTGCGCTGTCGTGCAACTCAACCGACTCTGTCACAAAAACATTGCCATTGATACGCCCACCCACAATCAGGCGTTGCGCGTGAATATCGCCCTGCACAACACCTGTTAAACCAATCGCCACACTCACATTACCAGCCTGCGATACACGAATATCGCCGGTCACGCTGCCGTCAATCCGCAGGCTTTGCGTCGCGATGATCTGGCCATGGATTTCAGTCGACTGCCCGATGATGGTCTCAAACGATTCATCGATTGAGCGAACAATTTTGGGAGATTGTTTTTTACCGAACATGACGAGGTGGCTCCAGCTTAGACATTACACAGACAATTCGTACAAAACGATCAGCCAGTATAAACAAGCAAATCCACCAAACCCAAGATGCTCAATATGCGACCGCGTACACAGTTGCATTACTGCATTTATCGACCCTCACTTGCACGAGTGTCGCTATAACGGTCGCACAAATCTCAAAGCAAAACGGTCACTCGGCACATCCATTTTTGAAGAATGTTGCTCGAGCGTATCGGTAGGATTTTTCCAGGCATCTGACTGGCCGTCGAGCTTGAACCCAGCAGCAGTCAACTCTGCGACAACGGCCTGTTGATCGATCCGATGCAGAGTCGAAGTCTCACTCACGCCCGACCCAGGTTTGCCAACGTGATCCATCACAATTAAAAAACCACCGGGTTTGAGCGCATTGAAAATCGCTTTATTCATCGCGCTGCGATCCGTTGGGGTATTCACAATGTCGTGGTAGGACAAGATCAAGGTCACCCGATCGACGCGTGGTAGTTCTGGAGAAAATAAATCTTCAAGCGGACGGGTAAGTACTTGTAGGTTAGCCTGTGGGTGCGCTGCAAGCCGCGCCTCGAGAGCAGGAGATGGTTTGGCAATTTGGGCCCAGACCTTACCCTGTGTTCCAACCGCTAATGCTAAAACCTGCGCCGTATAGCCACCGCCAGAAGCGACGTCCAAGACAGTCATGCCAGGCGCGACTTGAGCCAGCTTTAGCAGTTCAAGGGGTTTGCGCCTTGCATCCGCCTGTCGATCGCGTTCAGTGCGAATGGGACTCTCTAACCAGGCCGCATCACTTGCCGACACTTGCGCAAAGGCTTCGAAATTAAACGTGCAACAAGCCAACAGACAGGCAACTAACGCGCGACGTCGTGAAGGTGCAAACATGATGAGCCCCAAGGGTTTGAAAAATAATATCGATTAAACCATGCCGTGCTATCTTTAGGATCGCTCTTAAACACTCTCAGTCACTGTCAAGCGATAAAAGTCAAAGAGCTGATCACCAAAGCGAAGCCTTAAATTCATTTCTATCGGGTAACAATTTATGCAACAGATCTTGGCTCCTACCGGAAAACTGCGCGTCGGGCTTTACACCGGCAGCCCACAGTCGCTCATGCTTGGTGAAACACCCCAAGACAATTACGGCATGGGTTACGAGTTGGGCCGTGCGTTTGCTGGCTACCTTGGGCTGCCGTTTGAGCCTGTCGTTTTTCAAAAGAATGGCGATGTCCTGGCTGCGGCTAAACAAGGAGCGATTGACTTAGCCTTGGTCAATGCAACACCAGTACGCGCCGAGTACTTAGACTTTGCTCAGGCGATTCTTTTTTCAGCGCAAAGTTATTTGATTGGTGCCCACTGCGATATACGTGATATGGCGGCCCTTGATCGCGAGGGAATCGTCGTTGGGGTCTCGGGAGGCAGTACTTCTGAAACCGTCTTACCCACCCTCTTATCACGAGCAAAAGTCGTCGCAATCCACAGCCTTGACGAAGTGACACGCCTACTCAATCAAGCAAAAATTGACGCCTTTGGCACCAACAAAGGCATTCTCTTTGAATTGGCAAAGCATAGTCCAGGCTCAATCGTGTTAGACGGTGCCTGGGGCTTTGAGCGGATCGCACTCGGTATCCCAAAGGGGCGCTCAGCTGCCCTACCCTTGCTGCAAGCGTTTTGCAAAGACATCAAAACGAACGGCTTTTTAGAGGCTGCAGCGCAGCGTGCGGGGATGCAGGGGGTGAGTTTCAACGAAAGCTAATTTGAAAACCGATCTAGCTTGGATATGAAGAAGCACGATAAGCATAATCAAAGAGGCAAACATGACCCAACACTTCAGCAAATCAATTACAACCTTCACCATCCTTGGCGCACTCATCGTCCTCGTCATGCTGCTGGCTGGTTATCAAACCGCTGTTGCACAAACCTTTCCGAGCAAGCCCATCACAGTCGTCGTGCCTTACGGCCCGGGAACTGGAAATGACATCATCGCCCGAATCATTGCCCAGAAAGTCAGCGAAACCGCAGGGCAGCCGATGGTGGTCGATAACCGAGCTGGCGCCAACGGCAGCATCGGCGCTGACTACGTCGCGCGCGCCACACCCGATGGTCATACCGTCTTGATTGCCAGCACAAGTAGCATCGTCAATCAGTTTGTCACAAAAGATTCTCGCCTCGATATTGCCAGAGACTTTAGCCCCGTCGCCCTGGTGGGGTCTTTGCGCAATGTCTTAATTGCACGTCAAGATCTACCTGCGAACTCAATGAAAGAGCTCATTGCGCTCGCTAAAGACAAACCAGGTCAACTCAATTTTGCCTCGGGTAGCGCCGCCACCCACTTTGTTGGGATGATTTTGAAGTTTGCTGCGCAGATTGACTTTTCAATCATTGACTACAAACTCACAACGACTGGGATGACAGATGTGGCCAGCGGCAGAGTCGATTTACTTTGGACCACCACTGCATCGGCTTTGTCTTTAGTGAACACTGGGAAGGTCAAGTTACTAGGCGTAACAGGCCCGACACGCTCGGCCGTTGTCCCAAACACGGCAACCATGGTCGAAGCGGGCTATCCCGAAATTGATATCAGTATCGACTTTTTTATTTTGGCGCCAGCAAGTACGCCGCCAGAGATTTTGACAAAATTGAATCGCGAGATTGTGACTGCACTGAACGATAAGGTTGTTAAAGAGAAACTAGCCACCGCGGGTGTTGAGGCAAACGGCAGTTCACCTGAGGCACTGACCAAATATATTCAAGATGATATGGCCCGCTGGGCACGCTTAGTTAAACAGACCAATTACCTCGTGCAATAACTGTAGGCGAAGCGTAGGCGTGACAATGGGCACTGGGGACTAATTCCTAGCTTCAGGTGCCTTCCGAGCGCCCCGGGTGAAATCACTCAAACTATTTGACCTGTTTTCTCAATCCAAGCTTAATCACAAGCCCAACGACTAAGCATGCGCCAACGATTTGTATGACGGCAATTTTTTGATCCAAAATAAACCAGCCTAAGACCAGTGCAAAGATGGGTTCGATGCTCATAATTGACGAATTGCCGACAACACCTAAACGCGGCAAGACGATAAACATTACCGTAAAACCGGTACCATAAAAAATCGTTAACAAGGCCAAGCCCCACCAGCCGACTGTGGCTGTGGGCCATTGAAAGGCACCCATCGCCTGCGTACCGATGATCGCCAACAACCCAACCATCCACATCGTAGTCGCGGTACGCACACGTCCATCTAGCTCAGAGGCTTCGTTTTGCGTCAGCGCCAGCGCTAAGCCAAAGGTTCCAGCAGCCGTGAGTGCAAAGGCCACGCCAACTCCGATCAAGCCCCATTGGGCTTTGGCACCCAGCCCTGACGCGGCACCAAAAACATCTAAGGCCAGCGCTAACCCAATCAACATAATGGGCATCGCAAGCAGCACCTGCCGCTCAGGACGCTGCCCATAAATGACACGACACCAAAAGGCGGTCCAAAGCGGATAAGTATTAAAGGCCAACAAGGCTAAGGATACGGGCAGCAAGGCCACCGACGAATAAATGCTTAAGCTTTGAATCGTGACCAGTAGGCCGATTGCGGGCAATACTTTTTTATGTCTGCTTGTCAGCCGAATCGGCACACCCTGAAAATAGACGATCAAGCTCACCACAACAGCGGTCACGAGGCTGCGCACCACCACGGCGGTGGCAACGTTTAAGCCATGATCAAAAGCGATGCGCGCCGCAATATGATTGGCGCCCATGATCAACCCGATGAATAAGAGCGTTGCAAACGCCAGGCCAGAAATTGCGTTAGTTTTATCGCTCACGATCAGACAACATCCTTTTGAAGTGCTTGAACCACATGAAACGCCTTAGCTCAAGCGTCACGTCAGGGGCAGATCAAAACAATCTGCACGGCGCTCAATCGCAAAAGTATGCCACTATTTTGGCAATTGCCTTAAGATAGTAGAAAAATAGCGGCATGAGTCAAGCAGCAAGCGCGCCGCTCAGAACATCAAGTACGCCGGAGACGTTGGATGACGATCAAAACTGTCGCACTGATTGGTGCGGGCAATATGGGCTCGCGCATGGCGCGCTGCATCAAACGAGCAGGCTTTGAGTTAACAGTGTGCGATCAAGATCTGAGCGTACTAGAGTCTTTCGCCAAAGAAGGCGTGACGACCACCCAGCACCCGCGCGCATGCGCCAACGCGGACGCCATCATCGTGCTCGTGGCAAATGATGAGCAAATTCTATCTGTCATCGGAGGTGATGCAGGCTTTGCGCACGCGATCCCAGCAGATCATCGTCCCCTGGTCTGCATGATGAGCACCACCCTACCCACGACTCTGAAGCAAGTGGCAGAACAGCTTAAAGCTACACATGCACGCTTGATCGACGCCCCGGTCAGTGGCGGGTTAGTAAAGGCAGAGCTTGGCACACTCACCATCATGATGAGTGGCGAAGCTCAAGATCTGGACGACGCTGAACCGCTGATGAAAGCGACGGGCACTGAGATTTTTCGTTGCGGAGCACTCGGCGCAGCCGAGGTCATCAAAGTCATTAACAATATGTTGGGTATTGCCAATATTTATTTAGCCGCTGAAGCGTTTGAACTCGCGGCCAGGTATGGCGTAGACATTGAACAAATTGCGCCGATTCTTGAGGTCAGCAGTGGTCGAAACTTTATGTCGCTTGATGCGGCAATGACCAAACAACACTACCAAGCGTGGGCGCGATCTAAAGAAGCCTTTTTTTCTTTAGTAAACATTGTCAGTAAAGATTTGCATTTAGCAAAGGATTTGGCGCAGGGCGCCCAGCTTGAACTACCACTGTTAAATGAACTATCGCGGCATGTAGACGCAACTGATGAGACGATCTTCACGCGCTGGCAATCGGTGACTCATAAAAACGACTCTTAAGAGAAAGCAGATGGCAAAAAAAATTCAACAGGCACTACTTAGCGCGATATTGTTCGCTGGAGTCAACTTAGGCGTCAACGCCCAAGAATTTCCCACGCGCCCCCTTCGTATGATTGTGCCACTTGCAGCCGGTGGCGCGACCGATGTTGTCGCGCGCCTAATCGCTGACAAGCTCTCCGAACAGGTCAAACAGCCGGTCATTGTCGAGAATCGCCCTGGCGCGCAAGGAATGATCGGCGTCGAAGCGGCTGCAAAAGCCGCGCCTGATGGCTATACGCTGGTATTCGGTTCAAGCACCACAATGGCCGCAATTTCAAGCTTGTATGCCAAGCTTCCTTTTGATCCCGTTGAAGACTTCGCTGCTGTGGCCAAGGCGCTTGATAACGCGTACAACGTTTTACTCGTGCCATCAGCCTTGCCCGTTAATAACGTGGCAGAGCTCATCGCCTATGCAAAAGCCAATCCAACTAAATTGAATTACGGTGCCGGTACGGCGAGCTCTAGAATTTGTATTGAGATGCTGAAAGTCATGTCGGGTGCAAGCATCACTTTTGTTCCCTATAAAACGTCTACGCAAGCGCTCAACGATCTAATGGGTAATCAGGTGCAGCTCGTGTGCGAACCAACTGGCTCGGGCATGGCACAGGTTGCCACTGGTCGGTTACGTGCCATTGCAGTCACCGGCCCAAGTCAAATTGACGAGGCCCCTGGCGTTGCCGCCGTAGCCGAAACCCCTGGGCTGAAAGACTATGGACACTGGTCATGGCTGGCATTTTTTACCCGCGCAGGTACTCCTGCAGAGGTCGTCAACAAGTTGAGCAATGAATTGCTGAAGGTCTTGGCCAACCCTGAAATCGCCAGCAAAATTAAGAAGTTCGGCTTTGATGTTGTACCTTCAGGGCCTAAAGAACTCGCCGCCCTACAAAAAGAGGCCGTTGCTAAGTACGCAAAAATTGTCAAAGACGCAGGGATTACGCCTGAGTGACGTCACTCAGGCAAGGGCATCTTCGCCCCGACGTGGGCCGTTTCTCGTTTTTTAGCAAGCTCACATTGGCGCTGGCGCTCGCGCGCACCACTTTTTTGTAGCTCGGTCGTTTTATTGATGCAGCGCGGGCAACTCACGCCCTCTTCGTAAAGCGGTGATTCGGTCGCACCATCCGGTAAAGGCTGACGACAGCAGCGGCAGAGCGGGCGCGAGGTTTGCTGCAATCCGTGTCCAACCGAAACACGCTCATCAAAGACGAAGCACTCACCCTCCCAAAGACTTTGCTCAGGCGGGATGGTCTCAAGGTATTTAAGAATGCCACCTTCAAGGTGATAGACCTCGTCAAAGCCCTTCGTGCGCATCAACGCAGTCGATTTTTCACAGCGAATACCGCCGGTGCAGAACATGGCGACTTTAGGTTTTTTGCCTGTGCGAGCTTCAAGCGCCTGGGCCTGATCAACCCATGAAGGCAATTCAGAAAAGGTACCGATATTTGGATCAATCGCGCCCTTAAAGGTGCCTAACTCAACCTCGTAATCATTACGCGTATCAATCAACACTACCTCTGGGTCGCTGATGAGCGCGTTCCAGTCTTGCGGCTTGACGTAGGTACCCGCCATATGAGTTGGGCTAATACCCGGCACACCCATGGTGACAATCTCTTTTTTTACACGGATTTTCATGCGGCGAAACGGCGGATTGTTCGCCCACGCTTCTTTGTGCTGCAAATCGGCAAAGGCCGGGTCTGAGCGCAGATAGGCCAAGACAGCCCGAATATCGGCTTCAGCCCCGGCCAGAGTACTGTTGATACCTTCGCGCGCCAGCAGAATCAAGCCCTTAACGTTGAGCTTTTCACAGAGCTCAAGCAAAGGCAGCCTGCGTTGCTCAAAATCAGGTAGATCGACAAATTTATAAAAGGCGGCGGTCAGATATTTTGGGGTCAGCATTCGTTCAAATGGGTCGTCAGCAAAGCAAGGTCACGCCTGATTATAAAGGCGGACCTCACAGCCCTTAATTACCGGTTAAGCGCTTCACAAACGAAGCCGCGTAGGCAGGCGAACGAAACTGCAAAATAGGGTCGTCTGTTGGGGCGATTCCATCAACCATCACCAAGGGGTCAAAGTTGATTTTTTCGCAGTCAGCGCCTTTTTGTGGCGTTGCCGAGGTCAGTGTTAGCACACCGGCCTGAATGGTTTTGCGCTCTGCTGGCCAATAAATCGTAGGATTGTTTTGCACATCCGAGGCCTCACCGATTGTGAGCACCATATTCCAACGAACAGGTCCTTTTTTAGTCTTAGCAATTAAATCCTCATCCAAGAAGCGCGCTGGCATCGTACTCATCTCGGCATCAGTGAGGCGCTTGACGCCATCTTCAGGGACAAACCGCCAACGCACTAACGTCGTTTGATTGTTTGAATTGATAAATTTAAAGGTGTGAATACTAAAAAAATCACTATTGGCATAACTAACCGGGGGATTGTTCTTGGCCATAAACTCACCCAACGGCTTCGCATCGGGGTGAGTTTCTCTAAACTGCTTTTGTTTTTCGGGATCGGGCTTGCCGGTCGCCGGATCAACCATATTGGATAGCAAAGCGTCATAAAAAGTTTGAGGTGTCGCAGCACCAAACACCGGCACATTTAGCATAGTGAAGTGCTGAAGGCTATTGCCCGGCAGTATGAATTGCAGTGCTAAACCACGTGGGCTTTTAGCCGTATCGGGTGCTTTAGGATTGCCGCCCGGCAACGAAAAGCGACCAACCACGGGGATGGCTGCACCCGAAAACAATGCTGAGCGGGTATACGCCTGAGCTTCTTTCGACCCGACAAAAGAGCCACCCACACAGACGCCAATAATATGATTGCGCCGCTCGCCGGGGTGCACCCCGCCGATCTTTTCGAGTGCAGTGACGACCTGATCGGCTGTTGGGGCTTGTTGCGCTAGGGCATTGAAGGCACAACATACAGTGGTCAAGGCCACTGAAAAGATTTTTGAATTCATCGAGTGTGGTCTCAGAAATAGGTTAAAGGTTGCGATCCACTGCGGTTGCGATCTACGGCGTTCACCTATCTTAGACGCCTTTGCCTTGAAAAACCATCAAGTTTGGTATCCCAATCAAAGAGTTTTACCGTTAATATTGCAGCATAAAAATGAAAAAACACTGAATTTTTCAGCCGAGACAACGCTCATGCACATTAGACCGATTGGTAACGATTTTGTCGCTGAAATCACCAACATCGACCTACGCCTTCCTTTAACAGCAGAACAAATACAAACCATTGATCGGACGATGGATCAATATGCGGTCGTGGTGTTTCCGAAACAAGAACTAGACGACGATCAACAGGTCGCCTTCGCTCGCAGCTTGGGCCCTCTTGAAGAAACCCGTGCCGTCGTTGACGTACACAAGCAACGCCTTGCCTATAACCAGATGAACGACATTTCAAATCTGGATGTTGATGGCTCAATTCTGGCAGCCGATGACAGGCGTCGAATGTTTAATTTGGGTAATTCGCTTTGGCACACTGATAGCAGTTTTAAAGCGACTCCGGCAAAATATTCAATGCTGCACGCGCGTGTGATTCCGCCCGAAGGTGGTAACACTGAATTTGCAGATATGCGTGCCGCGTGGGATCGCTTGCCTGAAAAAACCAAAACACAAATCGAGCCACTGATCTGCGAGCATTCTTTAATTTACTCGCGCGCCCAACTAGGGTTTGACGCCTTTAATGAACAAGAAACGCTCAATTACGCGCCCGTCCCTCAGCGCTTAGTACGCAGGCATCCGGGTTCAGGGCGCAAGTCTGTGTATTTAGCCTCGCATATCGGAGTGGTCCGTGGCATGCCACGCCCCGAAGGCATGATACTCATTCGCGATCTCATCGAAGAAGCCACACGACGTGAATTTGTGTATAGCCATGTCTGGAGTCCGTTCGATCTGGTCATGTGGGATAACCGCTGCACGATGCATCGTGCGCGCCCCTACGACGACAAGATCTACAAGCGCGACATGCGCCGCATGACGTTAACTGACAGCGCACCTACGCTTGAGCAACCGCTTTAACGCAGTGCTGTAAAAAAAACTAAAACCAAATAACAACGGAGACTTCAATGAAATTAGCCCGCAATCTCTTCTCGATTGGCATTGTTTGTGCGATCAGTAGTCTGTCTGCCTTCTCGCAAGCCCAAACGACCACCAAAGACTTTGTCACAGTTAAGCGCGAGCAAATTGTCTGGAAAGACGGCGACCTCGGTGTGAAATCTACCGTTTTATTCGGCGATCCAACAAAACCTGGTTTGTATATCGTGCGCAATATCTTTCCAGCCGGCATCATGAGCACACCACACTCACATGATCAAGACCGCTATGTCACAGTGATTCGTGGCACCTGGAATGCAGGCACGGGGCCGAGTTGGGATCCCGCCAGCACCAACGCCTTGCCCACAGGCAGTGTGATGTTTCATCCAGCCGGCGCTATCCACTTTGATGGCTCCATCAAAGACGAAACTGAGGTGCAAATTATGGGGATGGGCCCGGTCAGCACGAAGTCTGTCTATCCCGAATTAGGACGCTTTGGCAATGCTCGCAAAATGAATTAAACGCTTTCAGCAAACGCTGCGGGTTTTACATCCGCAGCGTCATCGCCGGTACAAACGCAAACAACATCAAGATTCCAATCGCTACAAAATAAAACGGGATCAGCTCAATCACCACCTTACCCATTTTGACTTGCGCGATCGAACTTGTGATAAATAAAGTGGTACCAACCGGCGGGTGATACAAACCGATCGACAGGTTAATGATCATCATAATGCCTAGCTGTACAGTATCCATTCCAATCGCGGCGGCCAGCGGCACAAACATTGGCGTTAACAACAACACCGCTGCAGGCAGATCAATAAACATGCCAACCGCTAACATGATCGCATTCATCGATAAGATGATCATCCACGGCTCGCCCAGTGTGCGTTGAACAAACGCTACAAAATCAGCGGGTAATTGTTCAAACGTTAAGATCCAACCAATCACGCTTGAAGCCATGATGATGAGCATCACGACCGCGGTCGCGAGACCCGCATCGATAATCGAGTGTTTGAGTCGCGCCAACGACAAGTCGCGATACACCATCCACGACACGATGAGAGCGTACAGCGTCGACATCACGCTCACCTCGGTCGGCGTTGCAATACCAAAGCGCAAGAAGATGATAATCAGCACTGGCAACGCCAACGCGGGGAGCGAGTACAGCAGTTGGATCCTAAAGCGCGCCCAATCAAAGGGGGTCGTATCTCTGGGAAACCCTCGCCTGCGGCCCTGCACGTAGCACACCAGCATAAAGCCGCCGCACATAATGACGCCAGGCAAGATCCCGGCGACAAACAATGCACCAATCGAAGCGTTCGACACCAAAGAATAAATAATCATCGGGATCGACGGCGGAATCAAAATATCAATGGTTGCCGCGGCAGCGATGGTACCCGCAGCAAACGCAGGGGGATAGCCAAGCTTTTTTAACCAAGGGATCAAGAGCGAACCAATCGCAGAGGCATCTGCGACGGCAGACCCCGAAACACCACCAAAAATCGTCGACGACATCACACCGACTTGGGCCGGACCACCGTGGAAGCGTCCCATGAGCGTCGACAATAAATCAATCAAGTACTGACCAAGTTTGCCTCCAACCATCAGCGATCCCGTCAACATAAAAAACGGAATTGCAATCAGGGGGAAACTTTGGGTCTGAGTCACCAACTGCGACACAATAAATTCTGAGCCTAAACGTTCAGACGGCATCAACCCCAACTGCGCGCCAACGATCAAGGCGTGTGCAATGGGCAGACCAAGCATGGCAAGCGCCAAGAATGCAATAAAGGTTGCAATCGATAACATGGCAGATCCTCAGTGTTCAGCAAAGGCCGAAGCGCTCTGCCCCGAACTTACGTGACGTCCATGCATCCCCTGCGTCAAATGCATTCTCAGCGTCTGGGTGAGCGCAGTCAGCACAAGCAAGACAAAGGCGGCTAAAAAGCAAGAGTAAGTGACTGAAGAGGGCACGCCCAACACAGGAGTACGCTCAGTACTGACAATCGGCATCAAGGTGAAGGTCCCCCAAGCTAGCGAGCTGTAGGCCGCCACTAAAATAAGACCATTACCCATAATGACCCAGCGTCGGTACCGGGGTGCAATTTTCTCAAGAAACCAGACAATACTAATATGAGAGCCATACTGCGCCGCCAGCACCACCCCAGCCATCACCATCCAGGGGAAAATCAGTTCTGGCGCCTCGCCACCTGCCTTCAAGCTCGTTGAAGACAGGTAACGTAGAAAGACGTTGATCGCCAAAATCCCAAACAAGAGTACCGTTGTGACATACAAGACAAAACGGCACACCAGTGCGATAGAAGCGTCAATCCGATCACAGGTTGTCAGCAGCATTGCACTCATCTCTAGGCGCTCCTAGGCACTTACTTAGCTGCCCGAACCGCTTGCGCAGCGTCTACAACTTTCTTAACAAATGCACCCTGCGGTCCTTTTAACCAAGCCTCGGTCACTGATTGCGTGGCCGCATTAAAGGGCGCCAAGTCAACCATGTTCAGCTCAATTCCTTTTGCTTTGAGTTCGCCAATTAACTTTTGATCCGACTCAAGAGACAACTGACGATTAAGTTTGGTCGCTTCGGCAGCGGCTTCACGGATAATCGTTCTGTCGGCCTCGGATAACCGATCGTAAGTACGCTTAGACATCACAAAGGGTGTCATTTCATACTTATGTGCCGTAAACGAGATGTACTTTTGCACTTCATACAATTTTGAAGAGTAGATGTTCATCAGGGGATTCTCTTGTCCGTCTACGACCCCCTGTTGCAAAGCCACATACAGCTCAGAGAACTTTATTTGCTCAGGCTCTGCACCCAACGCCTTCATAATGTCAATCGTGGCTGGATCAGGCGGTGTCCGCACCTTGAGCCCCTTCATGTCAGCGGGTGTTTTGATTGGACGAAGCTTGTTGGACACATGACGGATTCCGTTATCCCAATACCCTAAAACCACGAGGCCTTTTTCAGCAGAGATCTTGGCGAGCTCTTGTCCAGCAGGGCCATCCAGTACCTTCCAGGCATCTTGCAGCGTTGGGAACAAAAACGGCATCCCAAACGCAGAGTACTCAGGTACCACTGAAGAAATTGAACCCTGCGAGTTAGCGGCGAAATCAACGACGCCGCTGCGCAAGGAAGTCAAGATCGGAACATCGTCACCTAGCTGTGCAGCGGGTGCGACTTGGACAAGCATTTTGCCGCCGCTCTTTTCTTTAACAATATCAGCGAACTTAACCGAGGCTTCATGCTTTGGATTACCAATCGCCGCATTATGGCCGAGCGTCAACTTCATCTGAGCGTGAGCGCCCATTGAAATAAACAGGCACGAGGTGGCGAGCACAGCTTTCAATAATTGCTTCATGGTTTGTCTCCGTTTGGCTTTGAATCATGTATTTTCAAGTGCGGACAGCCACTCACGATTAATTGAGTTTTATCCGCCTTGACGTTTTTTTGAACCTTACAACAACTTCTTGATAAAAGACACAATCGCTGTCGTCGAAATACCATAACGATCATGCAATGTCGGCAAAGCACCTGCTGCTAAAAACTCGTCTGGCAAAGCAATTTGATGGTAGTTTGGCGACATTCTTGCACGCAAGACGCACGCAGCGATCGCCTCCCCTAAGCCCCCTACACTCGTGTGATTCTCAGCCACAATCACCAAGCGCGAGCCTCGACCTATTTCTTTCAATATAGTCGCCTCGTCTAAGGGTTTGATGGTTGGCACGTGCAGAACAGCAACATCCGCAGCACCACCCGCCATCTCTTTTGCCACCTCTAGCGCTCGCATCGTCATCATGCCGCTAGAAATAATAAGAACATCCTTCCCATCGCGTATGAGCTGTGCCTGACCTAATTTGAATTTGTAGTCATACTCATCTAAAACCAGAGGTACTTGTCCACGCAGCAGACGCATATACACAGGGCCATCGTGCGCAACGACCGCCGGGACCATTTGCTCAATATCCAGTGCGTCGCACGGATCAATGACGGTCATGCCCGGAATCGCTCGCATCATCGCCAAGTCTTCTGTTGCCTGATGGCTTGGGCCGTAGCCCGAGGTCAGACCCGGAAGAGCGCAAGCAATTTTTACATTTAAATTTTCTTCTGCAATCACCTGGTGAATGAAGTCGTAGGCACGCCGTGTTGCAAAAACCGCGTAGGTTGTGGCAAAAGGAATCAAGCCCTCTTTTGCCATCCCCCCAGCCGCGCCCATCAAAAGTTGTTCAGCCATTCCCATTTGAAAAAATCGCTCTGGATAGGCCTGCGCAAAGATATGTAAATCGGTGTACTTGGCTAAGTCTGCGGTCAGACCCACAATTTCAGGCCGAGTTTCAGCGAGCTCAACGAGCGCTTTGCCAAACGGTGCGGCACGAACGCGCTGACCTTCAGCCGCGATCGAGGCAATCATGGCCGAGGTGGTCAGCTTGGGCTTAGTCACTGCAGGGTTTGTGGGCGCAGTCATTGAGCACCTCCTTGAAAGCTAGCATCCAACTCGGCAATCGCTTGCGCCCACTCGTTGGCTTCAACGCGAATGAAGTGATTTTTTTCGCGTTCTTCTAGAAATGACACTCCTTTACCCATCTTCGTATCAAGCAAAATGACGCGTGGCTGTGGTGCAGACAAAGAGCGTGCCGTATCAAACGCAGCTAATACTGCAGGCAGATCGTTGCCATTGACGCGTTGCACATGCCAGCCGAAGGCAGCCCACTTATCCGACAAGGGCTCAAAAGGTAAAACCTGACTCGAGTAACCGTCTGCCTGTTGATTATTGATATCAACCAAGCAGATTAAATTTGCGAGTTTGTGCGACGACGCAGAGAGAGCCGCCTCCCAAGTTGAGCCTTCATCAAGCTCACCATCTGACATAGAGTTATAAACAAAGGCGGGATTACGCTTGTGTCGCAGAGCGAGTGCCATGCCCACACCGATCGGTAGCCCCTGCCCCAGTGAACCGCCAGAGATCTCCATGGCGGGCGTATAGGTCGCCATGCCCGACATCGGCAGGCGACTTTCATCACAGCCATAGGTTTCGAGTTCGTCTTCACTCAAAATACCAGCATTGATCAGCGCAGCATAAAACGCGATTGCGTAGTGACCATGCGAGAGTAAGAAGCGATCACGCTGCTCCCACTCAGGCTCACCAATTTTGAATTTCAGCGCGTGTCCGTAGGCGACGGCGAGCATATCGGCGATGCCTAAGGCCTGACCAATATAACCTTGCCCCTGCACTTCTCCCATTCGTAGCGCCAAGCGACGAATCCGGTAGGCGTGCTCTCGTAACTTATTTAAATCCGCACTCATCGCTGTTGCCTCTTCACCAATTATCCCCTTTGCCGCGCTTGCCTCTTAGACAGACGTCATGAACTCTTAACCGTGAATCAACATACCGCCGTTGACGTCTAACGCAATCCCGGTCAGGTAGCTTGACAAATCAGACGCTAAATACAAAGCGGCGTTCGCGACATCAGTGGCCTGGCCGAGCCGATTCAGTGGAATACCTTTCAATATTTCTGTGCGCAATGCATCCGTCATCATGCCCCCAGTAATATCGGTTTCGATCAAGCCAGGGGTGATGCAATTGACGCGAACATTATCTGGGCCGAGTTCGCGAGCCATTGCCTTCGCAAGCCCAAGCACCCCACCTTTCGCAGCTGAATAATGCGGACCACCAAAAATGCCTCCTCCGCGCTGTGCCGACACGGACGACAGGCATACGATCGATCCCGAGCGACGCTGACGCATATGGGGGATCACAGCTTGGCTCATGTAGAGTGTGCCTCGCAACGAGACGTCGGTCACAGCCTCATAATTCTCTGGCCGGATATCCATAATTTTTAAAGGCTGAGTAATACCGGCATTGTTCACCAAGATATCGATCTGCCCGAACTTTTCAAGAACCTGCTGCACCGCAGCATCACACTCAGGCTTCTTGGTCACGTCGCACTTCAATCCGAGATGTTGAGCGCCAACATCGGCCGCGGCCGCCTGCGCTGCTGCCAAATCGAGATCCAAGATCACAATCGACGCGCCCTGCGCGGCAAACGCACGCGCCGTCGCTTTACCGATGCCTCTCAGCGAGGCGGCGCCCGTAATCACTGCAACTTTATTTTTAAGCAACACAGAATTCTCCACACCGGTCAAAATCTTTAAACACAACGTTCAAAACACTTTGAAGAGTATTGGCCGATACATATTTTTGAACAAGCCGTTATCATTCAAGTCCCGTTGAAAAAAAATCAAATTCGGGAATACCCATGCCTCTTCCTCCGTTTAAGGGCGTACTCGCTTTTGAAGTCGTCAGCCGCCTAGGCAGCATTAGTCAAGCCGCCGAAGAGTTGAACCTGACGGTATCGGCCGTGAGCCATCAGATCGCCAATCTCGAAGAGTTTGTTGGCGCTCGCCTATTTGACCGCTCACCCCGCGGCTTGAGCTTAACGCCGGTGGGGCGGCGCTTCGCCCGAGATATAGAAGGAGCCCTAGGCCTATTAAGCCATGCGTCGCAGCAAGCCCGCCTGGCACCAGAAGTTGAGGTACTGCGCATTCATGCCAGCCCCTCGTTCGCGTCACTTTGGCTCATGCCGCGCTTGTTAACCTTCAGGGCACTACATCCCGACATCAGAGTGCAGCTCTCAGCCTCACACCATGCGTCTGACTTTTCGCGCGAAGAAGTCGATATTGATATTCGTTATGGCGCAGCCACTTGGGAGGGGCTGCACATTGAGACGCTCTTTACAGAAGTGGTCATGCCGATGATAAGTCCGGCACTCAAGGCGACCCTTAACATACAGAGCCCTGAAGATCTTGCGCAACAGGATCTGATTTTTTCAGCAGTCAATTTAGTAAAATGGCCCGCATGGTTTGCAGCGCACGGCGTAGAGCAAACACCTAAAGCCTATGCGTTGAGCTTTGATCGGGCGCACATGGCAATCAATGCAGCGGTACAAGGCTTAGGAGTCGCCCTTGATAGCAACAAGATGGCGCAAGCCGATTTAACCAACGGCCGTCTTGTGCCCGTTTTTGACGATCAAAAAGGCATTCAGGTGCACGCGCATCACATGGTATACCCTAGCGCGCACGCGCAACGACCGCGAGTAGAAAGATTTTCGCGTTGGCTTAAAAATGAAGCTCGCCGCACACCTGAATAAAAATACTCTATTTAAGCGCCACCGCAAAACCGCGCTGCACCGCTGGGCGTGCCATCATCGTGTCATACCAGCGCTTCACGTTCGGAAAGTCATTCAAATCGACTTGATGGCGCTGATGTCGCCAGACCCAACCTAAGATCGCGAAGTCAGCGATCGAAATATCGCCCGCAAAATAGGTATGGTTCGCTAAGCGTTGGTCCATCACGCCATAGAGACGACGCGTTTCTTTCATGTAACGAGCCAGGCCATAACGCTTATCGTCTTCATTCGTCAGGCCCAGAAAATGATGGACTTGTCCTGGCATCGGCCCAAAGCCTGCCATCTGAAACATCAGCCATTCAAAAACAGCAACACGCGCACGAGGCTCGGTCGGTAAAAACTTACCTGTTTTTTCAGCAAGATAAATCAGGATGGCGCCTGACTCGAATACGCTGATTGGTTGAGTACCAGGCCCGTCAGTATCGAGAATCGCTGGGATCTTATTGTTAGGGCTGAGCTTTAAAAAATCAGGCTTAAATTGTTCGTCCTGCGTAATATTGACGGTATGCACGGTATACGGCAAGCCCATCTCTTCAAGGGCAACCGAGATCTTGCGACCGTTAGGTGTATCAAAGGTGTGTAATTGAATCGACATTGAATGGCTCTCAAGGTTAATAGTTCATTTTGTGGCTGCTGCAGGCTGTTCGTTGCCCAGCAGATACTTATTTAATAACGGCTTCACGAGCGCAAACTCTTCTTTTGCCTCGCGCGTAAACGAATCGGGTGAACTAAATAAAGGTGTTGCGCCTTCGTGGTGCATCGTCTTCAACACTTGCGCGTCTGTCGAAGCGACTTGAATCGCCTGAACAATTGCATCGACGGCCGCCGTTGGAGTGCCAGCGCGTACCATCAAGCCATACCAAGTCATGGCCGTCATATCGAGGCCTTGCTCGAGAAGAGTTGGCACTTGTGCGATGGCACTCAGGCGCGCATTTGATCCGACAGCAAGCGCTCGAAACGCCTGGTTGCGCATGTGCGGCATCGCAACCGACAGCGAAGGCATCCCCATCGAGACATGTCCTCCCAACGCATCGATCATCATAGGCGCGGTACCCTTATAAGGAATCACTACGGCTTGACCTAGCTGGGCTTTTTCGATGATCTGCCGCGCCATGATTTCGCCGTGGCGTGTGGCTGCGCCAAAAGAACAGGGCGTTTGCGATTTTTTGCAACGTTCAATAAAGCCAGAAAATGTTTGGTCAGGCGAACTTGTAAACACACCAAAGATCATTGGATTTTGCTGCAGTTTTGACACAAGGTAAAAATCACGCAGCAAGTCAATATCAGCAGAAGGAATCGTGACAGGCCAAAACAAAGCCTGATTGACCTGCATCAAAATCGTGTGTCCGTCAGAGGGCAGGCCTTTAACATATTGACTGCCAATCATGCCGTCCGCGCCGGTACGGTTCATGACAACAACAGGTTTTTTCCAGTGTTCTGACCAAACCTTTGCAAGGTTACGGGCCAACACATCAGTGGCACCGCTCGCGCTATACGGCACGACGATTGTGACAGGCCCTGAAGGAAAATCAGCACGCGCGCACGCGCACCACAGCGTACAAACCAGCATTGTGATGAAGGCGCGGTACGACAAACTCACCATGCACCAGTTTCGCAGCACAATATTTTTCAAATGATATTCACACAGAACAGTGCATTGCCCTCACGAATCAATGCACTGTTATGAAGGATGACCAGGTTGTTATAGCTTGTACGCCTGGCGCCCGATCAGCTTCCAGTCACCACCTTCGAGGCGAAACACATACATGACATCAAGCTCGACGTGCGCGGGGTTGCCACCCGTATTGGTATCGCCTGAAAGATGATTACGAACAATCGCATTATTACCCATCAGCACGATATTCTGTTTGCTGATCTCGATTTTGGTGAACACAGAGCGGCGTTCGACCAAAGCAGACACAAACTCAGCCTTATTTTCAAGGCGCCCGTTCGAGTGACCGTAACTTAATTGTGCACCCGTGATGGCATTGAGCTTTTGCGCGTCGCCAGAAATAATGGCCGCATTCAAGGTTTCCATCGCTTTAGCGATATCGGCCTCAGTCGCTTGCTGGGCAAATGCACTTGAACAGGTCAATAGAAAACAGGCCAAAAATTGAAAGAAACGCGTCATGGAAGTCTCCGATAAATATGATGATTATTTGTACGCTATTTATAGTCGATAAATCGTCTGTCAGGACAGTAGTTTTTTCTCAGGCAGCCGACATACCGCAAGTCAGATCGAAATTTGTAACAATTTAAGTTACAAAAAAGTTGCCTAGAGAGCCCTAAATACGTAGTTTTGCGTGTTGCCCTAGACGTCTAAACTCTCTACTATTTTCATATGGAAAAACGCATCACAATCTTAGAAGTTTTGACCGAGCAAAATCAAAAATCAATCGATCGCCTTGATCGCTCGATCGCTGACCTTCGCTCAGACATGAATTGTAGATTCACCGAAGTCGACCGCAAGTTTACGTGGCTAATCGGCATGCAATTCACCACGTTTATCGCCATCATTGGCATCTTTGCAAAACTCGTCAATGTCTTCTAAGCGGGCCTTGGCGTGCCAAGGCCTATCGGCTCAACTCACTACGCAGAAAAATTCAATTTCAACCCGGGTCGATCCCATTTCATTGAAACGAGCTTGCCGGTTGACGACACCGTAATGTAGGCGGTCATCAAATCCGCACCACCAAAACAGATATTTGTGACATAGCCATCGGGTATCGGCACTGCGCGTACGAACTTACCTGCCGGCGTCACCACAGTAATTGTGCCCGTCACTAGCGTCGCCACACAGATGTTGCCTTCACCATCAATGCCCATGCTATCCAAGCGATCGTAGTGCGTAAATTCGTAGACTAAGCGACCGCCGTGGGGCGATGGTGCGGGCTGCTTAGCAACCTTTCCAGGGGCAACAATATCAAGGGCCCAAATCCGCGCAGTTTCGGTTTCGGCGATATAAATCACCTTGCCGTCGGGCGACATCCCGATGCCATTGGGCGCACTGATCGGATACACCACTTCAGTGATCGACTTGCCATCAATCGAAGCATAGTAAATACCACCGTGGGCACGTGTTCGATCGTATTTTTTGCCAAAGTCGGTAAAGTAAAAGCCGCCTAGGGTGTCAAACACGAGGTCGTTGGGCGCCGAGAGCTTGTGCTCACCGCAGTGTGTGTAAAGCTTTTTGACCACGCCTGTTGCCAAATCGAGTCGATCAATCGAGCCACCCTGATAATCGGCAGAGGGGCCAGTCGAGGCAAAATGGTTAGGTGCGTACGAATTGCCACCATTGTTGCAAATATAAATTGCTCCATCTGGCCCGCGCGCCAAACCATTTGGGCCGCCCGGGCAAGCAATCATGTCAACACGCCCATCAGGGTAAATGCGCTGAATGCGTGAATTGCGGATTTCAGTCACCAAAACAGAGCCATCTGGTAAGGCGAGCGGGCCTTCTGGAAAGCCCATATTCGTCGCGAGCACTTTAAACTCAGGTAATTCAGTATTCATCCTTGTCTCCACAGATTTATTTTTATTTGGCGCTATCCATTCATCCAATATATTGACTCTAGTCCGAAGCGCCAACAACTCTTAGATTAAGTTAGATCACCCTTTCAGAATCATCTCTGCAGCTTTCTCAGCAATCATCATCGTTGAAGCACACGTATTGGCCGACACGATATTAGGCATGATTGAAGCGTCAACAACCCGCAGCCCTTCAAGACCGTAGACACGCAACTGCGCATCGACCACATCGCCTCGCTCTGCACTCGGCCCCATACGAGCCGTACCATTCAAATGATAAGACGACACGCCATAGCGTCGGATGTAGTCAAGCATTTCATCGTCGCGCTCGACCTGTATACCCGGCATTGACTCACCCACCGAGTATTGCGCCAACGCCTGCGTTTTTAATAGCTGACGCGCAAGACGCATGCCATCAAGCAAGACGCGTCGATCATTTTCGTGGTCGAGGTAATTAGGCTGAATGACCGGCGCCTCGAACGGATCGATCGATGTGGCATGCACATAGCCCATACTTTCAGGGCGATGTTGCCAAACCCCGCAGGTCATACCGGGATACTTGTCTAACAAACCAACGTAGCCTTCACGGTAACTTGCTGGCGAAAAGACGCCTTGGAGGTCGGGGCGATCTAACCCTTGCCGCGATTGCCAAAAAAAGTGAACGAGCGAGGGGCTGAGCGCCAAGATGCTTGGCTTTTTAAATAACCATCTTGCAAGCTGCCCCCATAAGCGTGGCGCACGTGCGAGTTCATTGATCGTAGCAATGCCTTGAACTTTAGCTACCACACGAATCGAAAAGTGATCTTTTAAATGATCCCCGACCCCGGGGAGATCGCGCAGCACAGACACACCTAGCCTTGAGAGCAGATTGACAGGACCCACGCCGGACAACTGCAATAATTTGGGTGTATTTAACGCCCCAGCGCAGAGCAAGACCTCGCGTCGCGCACTGACCGAATGACGTGCACCGCCTTTGCCACCACGCACATACTCAACACCCGTCGCACGCGCGCCATCAAAGATAATTTTTGCAGCGTGCGCTTGCGTCAATACCGTCAGATTCGAGCGCTTACGTGCTGGTCGTAAAAATATACGAGCCGTGCTCATACGAAAGCCGCGATGAATATTGCGCTGAAAGTATCCAACGCCCGCCTGGGTCGCACCGTTGTAATCTGGATTGCGAGGGATACCAAGCTCTTGGGCACCAGAAATAAACGCTTCGCTGATGGGATGAATCCAGTCAATATTGGTAATCGGCATCAAGCCAGAACGGCCACGATACGTGTCATCGCCCTCACCAATACGTGACTCTGTTTTTTTAAAAAAGGGTAAGACGTCGGCGTAACTCCAACCTGGGTTACCCGCCGCAGCCCAATCGTCAAAATCTTCAGCTTGCCCACGGTTATAGACTAAACCGTTAATCGCCGTTGAACCGCCTAGTGTTCTACCTTGTGGCACCGGCACACGTCGTCCGCCGGTGTGCTCGGTCGGTTCGGTCGTAAACGGAAATGTCACCTTCGGATCAAAGACCTTTTTGATGTAACCAGCAGGCATGTGCAACATGGGATCCCAGTCGGAGGGCCCGGCTTCGAGCACGCACACAGAGACCGACGGGTCTTCAGACAAGCGATTGGCTAGGATCGACCCGGCCGCTCCGCTCCCAACGATGACGTAGTCAAAACTCCCCTGTAAGAGGCTTGATGGTGCCGTCATCGCTGTACTCCCAGAAAACTTTTCGACATTAAAGCTAGTGGCGTTGTCATCAACGGACTCCAATAAAACTTCTTGGTCGCCGAGCTGAAAACCCTGCCATCAATGCGCCCCAAGATAGGCTGCACGCACCTTGGGATCACGCCTTAATTCTGCGCCCGACCCTTCTAAGGTGATGCGACCCGTTTCAAGCACGTAGGCGCGATCGGCAACGCCCAATGCTTGATTCGCCATTTGTTCAACCAACAAAATCGTGACCCCGCGCTCTTTCAACGCGCGAATGATGGCGAAAATTTCTTTGACGATTAAAGGGGCCAAGCCCAACGAAGGCTCGTCCATCAGCAACAAGGTTGGGCGCGACATCAACGCACGTGCGATTGCGAGCATCTGCTGCTCGCCGCCTGACATGGTGCCCGCCATTTGATCCTGACGCTCTTTGAGTCGTGGAAAAATCCTGAACTGCTCTTGCACCTCGGCGTCAATCACAGACTGGGCATCTTTGCGATGAAAGGCACCTAATAACAAGTTATCCAGTACGGTTTGATCCGGAAACACCTGGCGCCCTTCTGGCGACTGAGCGATCCCCAAGGGCACCCGAAGGTGACCCGGCATCTGCGTAACATCTTGCCCCGCAAACAAGACGCGACCTGCAGCCGCAGGTTCAAGCCCCGAGATCGTTTTCATCAAGGTACTTTTGCCGGCACCATTACCACCAATAATCGTAACGATCTCGCCAGCAGCAACGTGCAATGAAATCCCTTTGATGGCTTCAATCGCGCCATAACGCACTTCTAACCGATCGACCTCAAGCACAAGCTTATTAGACATGGCTGGCTCCAACGGGCTTATCATGTGCTCGCTTATTGAACATGGTTGCCTCCAGCGGGCTGATCATGCAACGCGTTGGGTGCTGCGACATTTTCAATATCATCCAAATCGTCATCCACCCCAAGGTAGGCTGCGATCACACGCGGATTATTTTGCACCTCTGCCGGGCTGCCCTCCGCAATTTTCTCGCCGTAGTCGAGCACAATGACGTGATCTGAAATCGCCATCACCAGATCCATGTGATGCTCGATCAATAAAATCGTGATGCCCAGGTCACGGATTTGAGAAATGACTTGGATCAGCTCTTGTGTTTCTTGAGGATTCAAGCCTGCTGCGGGCTCATCAAGTAGCAATAGGCGTGGATGCGTCGCCAAGGCGCGTGCAATTTCAAGACGTCGTTGCAAGCCATAGGGCAGACTCCCCGCTAATTCATGTGCCTTATCTCGCAAACCCAGAAACTCAAGAATCTGTAACGACTCGTGATAGGTCGCAACCTCTTGACGTCGCGCACGTGGCAGACTGAGCAGATAGCTCAACATACCCGCCTGTAAGCGCGAGTGCAACCCCACCTGCACGTTTTCTAAAACGGTCATGTTGCTAAACAGCTTAAGGTTTTGAAACGTGCGCGCTAAGCCTAGGCTACAAATTTTGTTTGCCGCCAAGCCCGCAATAGAACGACCATTAAATTCAACGCTCCCGCTATCAGGATCAACCACTCCTGACAAAATATTCAGTAAAGTCGTTTTACCGGCACCGTTGGGGCCGATCAACGAATGAATATGCCCAGCTTGAACACTAATACTGACACGATTCGTCGGGATCACGCCGCCATAGGCCTTATATAAATTCTCAGTTTTTAATAAGGGCTGATTCGTCGCAATAACCTCATCGGCCCTTAGGCGCCAAGCACCAACCTCTTGCTTAAGCGAAGCCGGCTTAAACCAAGAGGCGAAGATCTTTCTTGCAGCACTACGCACCATGCCTGACAACCCGTCGGGCATGACATACAACGCAAACAACAATAACGCACCATAAGTGAAGTGCTGCAAATGCGGCCAACGCGCAAGAAACGCATCCAGCAATGTGAGCACCAAGGCTCCGAGCAAAGGGCCATAGATCGAACTGCCGCCAAACAATACAATGAGTAAAAAGAAAATCGACAGACCGAAGGTGATGAAATCTGAACTGATATATTGATTTTGTTGCGCAATCAACGCGCCAGCCAAACCGCAGGTCACAGCACTAATGACAAACGCTAATACTTTAAAACGATAAACACTCACCCCTACGCTTTCGGCGGCAACCTCAGCGGTATTGACGGCTCTGAAGGCCCGACCGTATTTTCCATTGACTAAGGCTCGAATCGAAAGATGCGCAAGAATCGCTAAAAACCCAACCAGCCAAACCCATTCTTTTGGACCCAATCGTACGCCGCCAAATAAGCTTGGAGGCACCACACCATAAATACCGGCCTGCCCACCAAATACGTCTTGCCATTCAGACACAATTTTTTCGATCACGATGCCAAAGGCGATTGTGACCATCGCCAGCGCTGGGCCTTTGACGCGTAACGCGGGCAAGGCAATGATGGCGCCAAACACACCAGAGATCACACCGCTCGCAACGAAAGCAACCCAGGGATTCCAGCCGGCGCGCGTCGTCAGTAAGGCCACCGCGTAGGCACCCACAGCGAACAAACCCGCGTGGCCAAGCGATTTTTGACCAGTGATGCCGACCAAAACGTTCAAGCCCGAGCCGGCAAGATAATTGACGCCAACTAAAAACATGACCTTCAGATAAAACCCGTTATCCGTCGAAAACGGCAACAAGGCGATCATGACAATAACAAGCGCTAAGCCAAACAGATGGGCTCGATTATGTTGCTCAAGCATCACACCTTCTCCACTTGGCGCTGCCCCAGCAAGCCTTCAGGCTTGACGGCCAGCACAACAATAATCAAGAGAAAAATGCTGATTTCGCGCATCTCGGCCTGCCACAGTCCAACAAGGGCCTCGAGCAAGCCCAAGAGAAAGCCACCCAACATACATCCGCGCGGATTATTCAACCCACCAACAATCGCAGCCGAAAAGGCCTTGAGCGCAATCGTCAAGCCCATGAAAACAGAAGCGGTTGTGATGGGCGCAATCAACATCCCCGCTAACCCAGCCAAACTTGAACTAACCACAAAGGCTAAGACGACAATCGCCGAAACATTAATACCCATCAGAGTCGCCGCATTGCGGCTATGTGCCACCGCGCGCACAGCTTTGCCAAAACGCGTTTTGCGCAGTACAAAATCCATGCAAAACATCATCAGGATACTGACAATCAATACCAGCACCTCTTGCGGCACAATCCCAGCGCCACCAATTCGAATCACGTCATTACCCAAAGGCGACGGCAAAACAATCGCAGTTGGCCCCCAAATAGCCAACGCAGTATTTTGAATGATGATGCCAAACCCGATCGTGCTCATGACCCAGGCCAAGCCCACAAAGCCCACAAAGGGACGCACCGCTGTGTAGTACAGCAACACCCCAAGCAAGCCCAACACCACCACACTTGCGATCAACCCTATCACATAGCGAAAAGGCGTTACATCGCTCACCTGCAAGGCTTCAGTAATATCTTTACCTGCCAGCAACAACACGGCCGACACGCCGATCAGCGTGCCCACAGCCAGAAACTCGCCCTGACCAAAATTAAACGTTTTTGTTGTGGTGTGCGTGATGCTAAAACCAAGCGCGACCAACGCGTATATGCCACCGAGCGCTAGGCCGCTGAAGACGGCCTGCAGAATTGCTACCATGTCTGCCTTCCTTGCCTCTGATCTAAAAGCAGTCTTTCGCGCTGCTTCGTAAACAGCCTGCCACCGTGCGATGACAGACTGTTTATAACCGCTTGTTAATTATCTCTTCAGATCGGCTGGTGTAATCGATTTGAAAATATCATCTTGGTAGCGAACGATCGCACCGTTTTCTGTCCACTTCGCAAGATAAAAGTCATCCACGCTCAAACCATCGTGCTTGGTTTTTGTGAAAGGCTTGTCGTACATCTTGATCACACCTTGCACGCCAGACAAATCCTCAAGCGCCGCAGCAACCTTAGGACCATCGGTCGAACCTGCCTTAGTGATGGCAGCAGCCAACAACGTAACAGCGTCGTAACCCTGCGCAGCGCACACAAACGTTGTCATCGTTGGGAAGTTCTTACGCACGCGCTCACCCAGCGCTTTGGTGCGCTCGTTGCTGTCTTCGGTGGTTGACGCGGCGATAATCAAATGCGGTGCCAGTTTTGGGCCGGTCATACGATAATAAAGTGAACTCAAATTACCCCAGGTACCAAGGGTGACCGGAAAGTAATTGATTTTCTCCATACTCTTCATCACGTTAGCTGCGCCATCGGCAATCGCGTAAATGATGACTGCATCAGCACCCGCGTTTTTAATCTTTGTCATCTGCGAGGTGATGTCGGTATCCTTAGGGCCAAATTTTTCGATCAGCACAGGCTTGACACCGTGCATTTCGAGTACCTCTGCAGCATCTTTAATGCCGGCCTGGCCGTAACCGGTTGAGTCCGCAATAATGGCGATTTTTTTATTTTTAGACGCTTTTACGGCGTAGGCTGCAAGCAAAGCAACCTGCTCACGATCAACCATCGATACGCGGAACATATAGTTCTGCGGCTCTTTAACATAGCGATTGGTAATTTCGGTGGCTGTTGCGGTGGCACCGATCACAGGGATCTTGGCGGCTTGCGGTATGTGCAACCAAGCCAGCGCATTGCCCGAGTTTGCTGGGCCAATTACTCCAACGACTTTCTCGTTGTCGATCAGTTCAGTCATGTTTTGGATGGATTTGGGCGGAGTCCCTAAATCATCACGGATAACGCCGACCACTTTGCGGCCCAACAAACCGCCATTTTTATTGATGTCCTCGATTGCGGCTTCAAAGCCCCAGCGCGCGGCAATACCGAGCTCGGCAACACCAGTACCCGACATATCTGCGTTATAGGCAATTTTGATATCTTGAGCCTGAGTTGCTCCGATAGTGAGCGCCGAACCGAGCGCAAGCGCTACGGCGATACGTTTAAA
>CALFXX010000175.1 GCA_937952975.1 uncultured Alcaligenaceae bacterium | reverse complement strand
GAAGGACGAATCCGTCGCCGGCTTCAACCGCGGCAAGGTCCGTATGCGCGGCATCGTCAAGACCGGCCTGATGGTTGCGGTAGCGGTCGCCACGACGAACCGGCGCTTTGCGATCGCGTGGGACCGACTCCATGGTCCTTTTCCGAAAGCTTCGAAGCGCAAGCTCGTGAAGCGCAAGCGCTATCACCACGCCTTGACGAGCATCACTCATCTGGTCAACGGCCAGCTCGTCGTGTTGCACCCTCTGACGACTTAGCGCCGCTCCACGGGCGAAAAACCAAGAACCCCGCTGGACCTTTCACGGCCCAGCGGGGTTCATTCACGTCTTCGACAAACACGGCAGCGGGCAATCTCGCCGGTCGCTTCGCCAGGTCGGTGTTCCAACCCGAAAAGCTCATCCAGCTCGATCAATACCGGACCTTTGGATGTCCGGCCTGCCTACTTCTGTATTTGTCTGCTGGCGGACAGGGTGGGATTTGAACCCACGGTGGCTTGCACCACAACGGTTTTCGAGACCGTCCTATTCGGCCGCTCTAGCACCTGTCCGTTGACGAGTCTACTTCGGGGCTACGAGCGATTTTTTAGAGAAGGCGGCCACGCCACGCCGGCCCGGTAGCCGTCGTGATGTGGCTCTACGAACGACGAGTGGCGAAGAATTGCTGGAGCAGCGCGGCGGATGCCGCTCCCTCGACGTCCCACGTCACGGAGACTTCGTGGAGGAGTCGGGGATCTTGCAGCACGTTGTAGCGAGATCCCACCGCCCCAGCCTTTTCGTCGCTGGCGCCGATGACGACAGCGTCAACTCGAGCATTCAAGATGGCTCCCGCACACATGACGCAGGGTTCGAGGGTCACAATGACGGTGCAACCGTCGAGCCGCCAGTTTCCAACTGCCTCAGCCGCTCGTCGTAGGGCGACAATCTCGGCGTGCGCCGTTGGGTCGTGATCAATGATGGTACGGTTAAATCCTGTTGCTAGCAGTTCACCCTGCGCATCGATCAGCACGGCACCCACTGGCACTTCACCCAGCTGCTGTGCTTGTGCAGCTTGCGCTAAGGCCATTTGCATCCAGTCGACATCAACCACGATACAAGCGAGCCTTAAGCGCAACGCGCGCTGCTAAACTTGTTAACGCTTCTTCAAGCCATTGGTATAGTTCAGCATCGGCGTCGTAGCGTGCCTGATTTAAATTCGATACCCGACCATCTTCAATAAAGCCCCACGCTCTGCTGCGCTTATCACGATGTTTGGGATCCCAAACGCCAAAGGCAAAGCCTCCAGAGCTACGAATCAACGAGAAGCACGGGATATCGGTATAGCCATCACCTACAAAGACCATTTGATCAAAGGGCACGCGCAAACGGTCTTCGGCAACTTTACGGTTGACCTCAAAGGGCTTGCCGCTAAACGCTGGGCCCACGATGCCCTTCTGGATCTGAAACAAATAGCGTGTTTTGTCGGTAAAGCTGACGATGCGTTTTGGAAACGCAATGCAGCCCTGTTGATCGTAGACAAACTCAGAGGCCCAGATACCAGTAAATTCATGCGCAATCGAGGTATGACGTACCACATCACCGATACCGCTCGAGATCAGATAAAACTCGAGTTGAACCTGAGGGTGTGCCTGGCGCACTTGCTCGCGCAAGCGACTAAAAAGCGATTGAACCCCCGCATGCAACGGTAAAGTTTTACCCCATTGCTGAAGCTTTTCTTGTGTAATCGAGCCATGTTGCCCTTCACGCGATAAAGCAATCATCTCGTGCAGATAGGCTGGCACAGGATCCCAATCTTGTGCCAACAAGGGGTCAACGCGCTTTGTCCAAAATTGCTGCGTATCGACCCCAAGCGAATCCAGAAACCCTGAAGTACTGTCGGGCGCCAGCGTGTCGTCAAAATCAAAAATGAGGGCGATGACATCAGACATTATTTATATCCGTCTGCATTGAAGAATTCGATTGTAACGAGCATCTGATTTGCGAGTGCGTTCAACTCAGTCGCCCTACTCTTTAATTCCCAGATCTCTAATCAGTCGACCCCATTTTTCGCCATCACGCTGCATAAACTGATTGACCTCTTCCGGCGATGAGACGCGCAAATACACGCCCTTCTGAGCCAAGTCACTGGCTAAATTTTGGTCCTGACCCACTACCTGCATGGCCGCCGTTAAGCGGGCCAACACCTGCGTTGGCACCTTGGCGGGCGTCATCAGCGCCACCCAAAACACAGCGTCAAACCCAGTCGTCCCTGACGCTTCATCGATGGTAGGAAGGTCTGGAAGAAGCGCAACGCGTTTCGCGACTGATACCGCCATGCCCTTGGTACGCCCTGATGTCACGAACGGCAAGGCTTCGTTTAGCGCCGAGAACATCATTTCAATTTGTCCTCCAATCAGATCCTGTGCCGCGGGCGCACCACCTTTGTAGTGGATCACTGCCATTTTTAAGCCGAACGTTTTAATGAAATATTCAGCAGCCAGATGGTTAATCGAACCGATCCCTGAGGTTCCGATCGAGTACTTGTCGGGGTTGGCCCGTACCAAGGCAATAAGCTCTTTAACGTCTTTTGCTTTGAAATCTTTGTTGGCGTGCAGCACAAAAGGCGAAGTCAGCATCATTGAGATTGGCTGAAAATCTTTGTAGGGATCGTATTCAACCTTACCCTGCAATACGGGGTTGATCACAATCGATACTGGCGCTGCGTATGCAGTGTAGCCATCGGGCGTTGCCCGCGCCGTGATATTGCTGGCAATTGTCGAGGCTGCGCCCGCTTTGTTCTCGACAATGACCGACTGACCTAACTCGCGTCCAAGCCGCTCGGCGATGGTACGGCTTGCATAGTCGGTCACGCCTCCTGGCGGATAAGGCACCAGCAAGCGCAGGGATTTATTTGGGTAGGTGTCTTGTGCTTCGGCGACGCCCTGCCCGCCCAGCACCGCAAGTAACAGCAGTGCGCACCAGCGACTGAAAGTCGAGAATTTGCTGCTGTTTATATTGTTTTTAGTGTTGATAGTCATGTTGTCCCCAAGGTTTATATTCAGCGCTTTTTTTCATAGTCAGCGGTTCGCATGCTTGGCCCCCTTAACACACTCAGCCTACTGAGTGGCGCCATCCCTTTGCCACCGTCAAACCATCACTCAAAGCCCCTAAGACCAGCGGGCTTTAACGTTCACTCGCCTTTGGCAGCGACTGGCTGATACCAAGGTAACTCTGGACGTTGGCCATAACGGCGTACTCGCAGGTTGGCTTGCTCACCGTGACCCGCGAAGTTTTCCATATGACACAGGCGCGAACAATACTCGCCCACCAAAGCCGAAGCGGCATCGGTTGTGACACGTTGATAGGTGCAGGTCTTTAAGAACTTGCCGACCCATAAGCCGCCAGTAAACCGAGCGCTACGCTTGGTAGGCAAGGTGTGATTGGTGCCGATGACTTTATCGCCAAAGCTCACGTTCGTACGAGGGCCTAAAAATAAGGCGCCATAGTTTGTCATGCGCTTTAAGAATACATCAGGGTCGCGCGTCAACACTTGCACGTGTTCAAACGCCAACTGATCGGCCGTTTCAATCAATTCGTCAACCGTGTCCACCACGATCACCTCGCCGTGCTCTGCCCACGAAACACGTGCAATGTCTGCTGTCGGCAAAATCGATAATTGACGTTCGACTTCTGCCATGGTGGCGCGCGCCAAGGCTTCGCTAGTTGTCAACAAAATCGAAGGAGACGTTGGGCCATGTTCAGCCTGCCCGAGTAAGTCAACCGCGCACATCTCGGCATCGGCCGAATCATCGGCAATGATCAAAGTCTCGGTCGGGCCTGCAAACAGATCAATCCCTACACGACCAAAGAGCTGGCGCTTGGCTTCAGCCACAAACATATTGCCCGGTCCAACCAGCATATCTACCGGGGCAATCGATTGCGTACCCAGAGCCATTGCGCCGACAGCCTGAATGCCACCGAGTACCAAGATTTCATCCGCGCCGGCAAAGTGCATGGCCGTCACAATCGCTGGGTGCGGGGCCCCCTGATATGGGGGTGCGGTTGCCACAATACGTTTGACACCAGCCACCTTCGCCGTCAGCACACTCATGTGGGCCGAAGCAATCATCGGATATTTTCCACCGGGGACATAACAGCCAACGGCATTCATTGGAATATGAGTATGACCCAGTACGACGCCCGGCATGGTTTCGACTTCAACGTCTTGCATCGAGGCGCGCTGAATTTCAGCGAAACGACGAATTTGCGTTTGAGCAAAGCGAATATCTTCAATTTCACGTGGCGATAATTGCTTGATGGCCTTCTCAATCGCAGCCTGACTTAAGCGAAACTCGCTGGGCTCCCACTGATCAAACTTCGCCGACAATTCTTTAACTGCGCTGTCACCACGTTTTTCGATATCTAACAAAATACCTTCAACGGTGGCACGGACCTTGGCATCGGCCTCGGCAACTTCGGCTGCGTTGCGGCCACGCTTCAAATAACGCACTGACATGGGGTGAGCTCCTAACGATTTAGATCAATCCGCTAGGATACGATATTGTGGGCGTCAATAGCTGCACAAGAAGACTAAACTATTCTTTGTTAACTTGCCTTTTTGCCTGTCGCGACATTATTTTTTTGATTTTGCTTTAAACCTATCCAAAACAGATTGTGGGGTAAGCTTGTGCGCCCTCTGTTTTCCTTACGCTTCACCCCCCTTACATGACAACCCCCGACATCCGGCCAGAACAATCCATTGAGCTGCTAAAAGCGCTGCATATTTTGACGCGCGACGGCAAACTCAATCAGGACAGCCGACGCAAGCTCAAACAGGTGTATCACCTGTTTCAATTTATCGAGCCACTGCTCTCGCAACTGAATGCAAAAAATCCAAATTTTTGCGTGGTCGATCATGGCGCCGGAAAATCATACCTAGGGTTCATTTTGGTGGATTTATATTTGCGTCACCACTCCAAAGCGGCGCGTATGGTGGGCATTGAGACCCGCGCACAACTTGTGGCGCAAACAGCCAACTTGGCGCGCGAACTAGGGTTTTCGCAGATGCAGTTTTTAAACGAGTCGGTCGCCGACTCGATCCACTCACCCGCACTACCCGACCGGGTAGACATGGTGACCGCCCTGCACGCATGCAATACCGCGACAGACGATGCGATTCGTTTTGGCTTAGCGAAACAAGCGCGCTTTATGGTGCTAGTGCCCTGCTGCCAGGCCGAAGTAGCAGGGGTCTTGCGCAAGCACAAGGCGCAGCAACTGAGAGATCCCTTAGCCGAAATTTGGCGACACCCGTTGCATACGCGTGAGTTTGGTAGCCAGGTCACCAACACCTTGCGTTGCCTACAACTTGAGGCACACGGTTATCAAGTCACAGTGACCGAATTGGTGGGCTGGGAGCATTCGTTAAAAAACGAGCTGATCATCGCCGAGCACAAAGGCCCGCCCAAGACGCACACAATTGCCCGCCTGCAGGCCTTATTAGACCGGCTTGGCTTACAAGAGCTCAATGAGCGATTTTTTGTTCCAGGCGCAACGCCTGTTGCGCTTTAGACCTTTAGCAATACTTGCGATTCAATCTCTCAGTCAGAATTTTGATTAGATAGGCGAGGCGAGCAAATCAACCTTTAGCGAATGCAAACACATGAGCAACAAAGTGCTTCAAACTGAGTCAGACGTTAAGCCACACGTTACGCCAACGATCCAACTCAGCGCCAAACGCGTATTGATCGCTGGCTGCGGCGATTTAGGTTTGCGCGTGGCCAAGCTGCTGGCCTTCGAAAATACCGTCAATCGCAGTTGGGGGCTCAGGCGCCATCCAGCACTTGAACCTGTTAACGACTTACCGGGCTTTTCTTGGATTGCAGCTGACTTAACTCAGCCAAGCAGCCTGAATGACCTGCCCAAAGACATCACGCACGTACTGTATTCGGCGGCCCCAAACGCGCGCACTGAAGACGATTATCGCGCGGTGTATCGCGACGGTTTAGAGCATTTACTGCAGTCGGTTGCCTCACCATCATTACAACGTGTGCTATTCGTCTCATCGACGGCGGTCTATGGCGACCACGGTGCGCAGTGGATTGATGAAAACGCTCCCACAGCACCAAAAAGTTTTAACGGTCGCGTGTTGCTTGAAACAGAGCAATGGCTGTACGGCCAACGCGAACGTTTTACGACCTTAAGCTTGCGTCTTTCAGGCATCTATGGACCCGGTCGCAGCTATTTGCTTGACCGCCTGCGTGCAGGCCAGGCGACCGCCCCGGCCGCAGAATCGCACTGGGTCAATCGAATACATATTGAAGATGCAGCAGCGGCTGTATTGCATCTAATGAACCTGCCCAACCCGCAACCGATTTATTTGGTCACCGACAGCACGCCGTTGCCGATGCGAGTGTTGTACGACGCACTGGCACAACTCGTGGGGGGCCCGACACCGCCCGAAGGCGCAGCACCAGCCTCAGTCGGCAGCAAGCGTTTAAGTAACGCGCGCTTGCGCGACAGTGGTTTTACTTTTACGTGGCCAGACTGTCGAGAGGGGCACGCTGCGCTGATCAGTGAGTGAGCGGCTCTCTTTAGATAGGCTCGCTGTACTCAGGCGTCGGCGTAGCTGACTTCTAAAATATCGAGCTCTTCAACACCACCCGGAGTGCGCAGCGTGATGGTGTCACCCACACGCGCTTTGTTCAACGCGCGCGCAACGGGCGAGATCCAGCTTATTTTGCCGTTCAGCGGCTCAGCTTCATCGACACCGACAATGGTCACGCGTCGTTCTAAACCAGTTTGATCCGAATACAGAACGGTTGCACCGAAAAAAACCTGATCGCGGTTTTGTTGCGCGGCCGGATCAACGATCTCGGCTAATTCAAGTCGCTTGGTCAAAAAACGCATACGACGATCGATTTCGCGTAAACGTTTTTTGCCGTACAAGTAATCACCATTTTCAGAGCGATCGCCATTTGAAGCCGCCCAGGATACGATCTGTACCATGGCTGGCCGCTCTTCGTTCATCAATTTGATTAACTCGCTACGCAACGCCGCATAACCGCCCGGCGTCAGATAGTTACGCGTACCTTTAGGCAGCGCCGCCGCCTCGGGTAGTTCGTCGTCATCTTCGTTGTCTTGTTCTTTTACAAAGGCTTTATTCATATCTCAAAAAATGTATGTTGTCATTCAGACAGGCATTACAGCAAATCTTTCCAGACCGGCTTTAGATCGGCAGGTAGTGGCGGCAAGCTACCGAACTCAATTGTGCTTTCTTTTGAGCTATGAAAATCTGAACCACACGAGGCCAGAAAATCGTAATGACGGGCGATTTGAGCGTACTCTTGATATTGCGGCACAGTGTGGCTACCAGTGATGACTTCAATCGCTTGGCCACCAACGTCTTTAAAGGTGTCAAATAATGCGCCGAACTGCGTCGCGGTGTAATGATAACGGCCAGGGTGTGCAATCACAGCCACCCCACCTGCGCCGCGAATCCAGCTCACAGCATCGTCTAGTTTGGCCCACTGCATCGGTTCGTGCGCTGGGCCATCATCGCTTAAGTATTTGTCAAAAACGCCTTGCACCGTTGGGCAATGACCAGCCTCAACCAAGAAGCGCGCAAAGTGTGTGCGGCTGATCAACTCAGGGTTACCTGCAAACGTGAGTGCACCTTCAAAGGCACCCGGCATGCCCAGCTTGGCCAAGCGCTCGCCAATACGACGGGCCCGCCCTGCTCTGCCTGCACGGGTGTCGCGCAAACCCTGCACCAAGGTCGGATCTTCTGGATTGATGCCGAGTCCAACGATATGTACTGTTTGCTTGGCCCAGGTGACCGAAATTTCAACGCCCGATAAATACTGCATACCGAGTGCTTCGGCTGTTGCGCGGGCACGCTGCTGCCCAGAAACTTCGTCATGATCCGTCAGTGCCCAGAGCGTCACGCCGCAAGCGTGCGCACGTTCAGCCACCACTTCGGGGCTATAGACGCCATCAGAAATGGTTGAATGGCAATGCAGATCGGCACAAAAAACAGGCGTCTTATTTGGCATATAAAAAATCCGTTACGACCTTGACTTGATCGTCAGTCATCAGGGTGGGCGCATGCCCCACCCCTTTAAATTCGTGAGCCTGAGCGTGTGGATTACGCGCCAGCATATTCTGCAACGTTTCTTTAGACAACAAGTCAGACTCTGCGCCTCGCACAATCAACATCGGTACCTGCACAGAAGAGTAGGCCGACCACAGGTACTGTTCGCCTTGCGCAGCGATTTCAGGAGTCATACTTTTAAATGGTACGGCGAGACCTAAATCATAATGCTTGATCCAACGACCGTTTTGCTCGATGTAGGTGTAACGCGTGAGCTCTTCCCACTGCGCTTTGGTGTGCGGACCAAACGACGCTGCAGTCTTTTTGACATACTGAACTGCGTCATGAAAGCTGGCAAACTCTACTGCTTCGCCAACATATTGTCCGATACGTTCAAGAGACACCGGCTCAAGGTGCGGACCGACGTCATTGAGTACAAGGCTATCCAGACGAACGCCTGTTGACGGTAAGTCTGAGTAGTGCTGAGCAGGCGTCAGGTTCTGTTGTTGTAAACGTGCCAACGCTAGCGCCCCAGCATACGCTAGACCAATCAACCCCCCCATCGAGGTACCGACCCAGTGCAATTCAGAAGGTTGCAGACGGTCAACTAGATTCACCATATCGGCCGCATACTGTGGCACTGCGTAGAAAGCTGGATTTGCCAGTCGATCGGACAGCCCGCGCCCGACCACGTCGGGGCAAACCACACGGTAATCTTGTGCCAAACGCTTGGCTAAGACATCAAAATCGCGACCTGTGCGCGTCAAACCATGCACGCAAAACACAATTTTTTTATTAGAGGGATCGCCCCACTCGGTATAAGCCATACGATGCAGGCCTGCTGGGCTGCTGCACATGACTGCTCTAAGGCGGGGGGTGGCCATAAGGGGCTCCTGGTGACTGTTTCGCCGTACAAAGGGGCGATCATTGACCTTAAAACACGCCAACGCTCATCGTGCCCCCCACCTCTTATTGTAGTGGGTATCACTCGGTTCATACAATCATGCGTTCGACCCTCAAGGGCTTCGCTGATGCCAGTAGCGCTGTCGCAGTTCGCTATAACTTTGGACAATTAAGCCCTCGGGCAACGACTCAGCCACGACGGCACCGTGTTGGTCGGTTTGCCAGAATCTTGTCTGTGCCTTTAGCCAGCGCTGCTTAATAGCTTGGTGCGGGTGCCCAAAGCGATTCAGGTATCCAGCCTGGACCACTGCGTGTTTAGCCTGGATCTGTTGCACAAAGCGCTGTGATGAAGAAGTCTCTGAGCCGTGATGCGCCACAACGACAAAATCCGCCGTTAGCGCATTAGGTGTCGTAATGCCTGGTTTGGTTGAGTTCACCGCAGCCACGGCAGATCGTTTTAAGGCGCTCTGCTCTGACAGGTGTTGCTCTGAGGAGTGCTGGTCTGAGAGGCGCTGTTCGGCGGGGTGTTGCTCTACAAGGTTCAGATCAAGCAAACTTTCCTCTTGCTTGATCCCAATGTCGCCGGGTAACAAGGCTGAATGATATGCACCTTGCAGGCGCAGCACACAACTTTGCGCATTTTTCGAGGCTTTGCGTTTTGTTGCTCGCACAGGTACCGACTCGGTGGCACGAGCCATTACGCTCGGTTGCGTCGCCTCAGGATGCAAAAATTGAAACACCACGCCATCCCACACCCAACGCTGCCCACGCTCGCAAAGTCGCGACTGGATGGGTTCCTTAACGAGTGAAGCCGAGATGCTTGCGGGTGACGGGCGTGTATGCCACTCTTGAAACGAAAATGAGCTGTACAACAGGCCCACTGGCAACGCGTTCAAGACCGTTAGTAAGCCCCCTGCATGATCGCTGTCGGCGTGCGAAACCACAACACTATCTAGCTTACGCACGCCTAGCGCTCGCAGATTTGGCAAGATCGTGCGCTTGCCAGCATCATTGGCACCCTGACGCGGACCCGCATCAAACAAAACGTCATGCGTCTGCGTTTGCAAAAGCACTGCACCGCCCTGCCCGACATCAAAGGCAAACAGCCTCCATTGCCCAGGCGCAGGGCGTTGTGGCGCAAACGACAAGACAGGTAACAGCAAACACCAACCGGCCCAGCGCGCGGGCCATCCCGGCGGCTGTAGCGCCCAACACAAGCCGGCGCCGGCGATTGCTAGGGTCAAAAGAGGAGCCGCGGCTACATCAAAACTTGCCCATGACAGATTTGCTAACAAGGTTACGGGTATCAAGTGTATTCGAGAGCCCAGTGTGCGAGAACACCGCTTGCTGTGGCTAGCCATCCCAAGCCAGGCAGTAGGCCAAATAAGGCTAGCGCCAAAGCTAGCGGAGTAACCATAAAGGTCAAAACTGGAATCGCAAGCGCATTTGCAAAGGGTGATACCAACGAGACTTGTTGGAACAAAAAAGCAAGCACCGGAAGCATCGCGATCGTAATCAGCCACTGCAGGCGACCCACTTCAATGCATACCTGTTTAAAACGTTGCCAACGCGAGTGCCCTGCCCCATACTTGTTCCCTGCAGCACCAGCTGCAAATAAAATTCCAACCGCTAAAAACGATAACCAAAATCCAGTTGAAAGAGGCGCCCAAGGGTCAATCACTACGACAACGGCTGCAGCCACTGCAAGAACGCGCGAGGCCGAAAAGGTATGACGCATGAGTACCGACGCCGCGACACAAGCCAGCATAAAAAACGTACGTTGCGCGGGTACGCCCCATCCTGCCAACAAACAATACAGCCACGCTACGAGCATCGCGGCAAGCGTAGCCACCGCCCGGGCTGGCACGCGCTCACATATCAGGCGTCCGCGCCAACGCGCTCGCTTCATGGTGAACAACGTCAGCCAGCCTGCCATAGCAGCCAACATCGTCACATGAGAGCCACTGATTGAGACTAGATGAGTAATCCCTGTCAGATTAAAAACCTGCCAGTGCTCTTGCTTGACGCTATCTTGATCGCCGATAGCAAGCGCGATTAACACTGCGCCGTAAGTCATGTTTGCAGTCACACGACGCATGCCTTCGCGCACCGAATGACGTGTGCGTGCAATCGCTACCGAAAACGTCGCAAAAGGCTCATCCGCCAATAACACAGGCGTACCACGCACGCGGCCGAGGGCTCGAATATTTTTTGCAAAAAGATGGCCCTCATAATCGAAACCCTGCGGGTTCAAATTGCTATGTGGTCGACGTAGCACTAAAGCGGCACGAAACACTTGCCCTGGCAACACACGAGGCATCGTTGGCGTCTTTAACCACGAAATTTGCAACGCGTTGGGCACCCCTGCCCTGAGAGGTTCAAGAACTTGCGCCTCAAAGCGCACGCTTTCTGACGTATCGTTGGGTAAAGACATCACCCGAAAGGTTAGGCGCGTGACAACGTTTTCGTGTTCGAGCGACAACACGGCATGTAGACGCTGCTCTGCCCGCCAAGTTGTCCAGGTCAGGCTTAATAACAGGACGAGCAAAACTGCAGTCGCCCGCTGCATTCCCAAACGAACACCTGTGATCAAGGCAGGCTGTTTTTGATGCTTGCAACGCGATAGCAGCCATAGCAAGACAAGCAAACTCGCAAGACCAACACCGGCGCCATATAGGCCAGCAAGCGCGGGCAGCCTTGGTAAAGACTGTACCAGCACCGCACCCAACACAATCGCGAACGCACAAAGCCGCCCCATGTTGCCTCACACAAAACATGTGATGCTGAGGCGGGCGGCGGTTCAACGCAAGAAAGGCGTGACCAATTGATCACATCTGACGAGCACGTTTCGGTTCTCGACAGAGCGTAAATCGGGTAACAAGGTCGCGCAGTACTTAGACCGAGGCTGAAAAATAGCCTTCAGGCGGCGCAACATAGCCTGGGATCTGTGTCACATCAACTTCGTCAATCTGTTCGGGACCCAAATAAGCCTGTGCGTACTCCAGGTAAACCTTTTCCCAGATAAATACATCAAACAAATCTGGGTCGATATGCTGGCCAAGTTTCATTGATCCCATGATTTTTAACGACTCAGACAAGGTCTTCGCTTTCTTGTACGGACGGTCACTTGCGGTCAACGCTTCGAAAATATCAGCGATACCCATGCATCGTGCTTGAACCGACATTTGGTCGCGGGTAAGGCCCTTAGGATAGCCTTTACCGTCCATCTTTTCATGATGCCCGCCGGCATATTCAGGCACGTTGCGCAGGTGTTTAGGCCACGGCAGCTGTTCAAGCAGATTGATCGTTAAGGTAATGTGATGATTAATAATTTCACGCTCTTCGTTGTTCAGCGTGCCATAGCGGATGCTTAGATTTTGCGCTTCGTCAGGTGTGACTGCGGGTTGCGCACTGCCCTTCGCATCAACCCATCCATATTGCTGGGTAATTTGTGCAATACGCTGCACATGCTCATCGCGCATTGACTCAGAACCGGTATTACTTTTCTTTAAAAATTCGATATCCTCAAGCGCTTGTTGACGTTTTTGCTGGGCTTGTTCTGGGCTCAGTTCGCCTTTGAGCAAAGCGATCTCGATCTCTTTGACAACCAATTCAAAACGCAACTCAACCAACGCGATACGATCATGGATCGCCTCAAGCTTAGTGGCTTTGTCGACAACGTGCACGGGTGTCGAGATTTTGCCGCAATCGTGCAAAAAGCCAGCGACACGCAGTTCTGCGCGGTCATCGTCTGTCATCTGAAAGCTTGCTAAAGGGCCATGATCACAACGATTGACCGCATCAGCCATCATCAAAGTAAGCTGTGGCACGCGAGAACAGTGACCTCCTGTGTAAGGCGACTTATCGTCAATCGCGCTGTTAATTAACTGAATCATCGAGTCAAATAAGGCAGCCTGCGCGTCAATCAATATGCGGTTTGCGAGGGCAACCGCCATTTGAGAGGCCAAAGACCGAACAACTGACTGTTCTTGCTTGGTAAACGAGCGAACGACGCCGCGTTCATCCAGCGGATTCAACAACTGCAACGCACCGATGATCTCGCCGTCAGGCGTGCGCAGAGGCACAGCCAACACCGACTTAGTCTGATAATCATTTTGCTTGTCGAAAGCATGCGTGCCGGAAAAATCAAAACGGCTGCTGGCGTACACATCGTCTACTTGTACTGTCTCGTGGGTATGAATCGCGTGAGAAACAATTTTTGAGTGATCGGGTGCACCGTCAGGTAAAAACAGTTCGATAGGCGCCGCGGAAATGGGCTGACCGGACTTACCACCCAAATGCACACCCTTGCTGCGCGTGTGAATGATGTCAAAGCGTAACTGTTTATCGTCGGTCAAACGATAAAGCGTGCCTGCATCTGAGTGGGTGAAATCCATCGCCGCTTTTAGAATAATTTCGTACAGCTTTTCGGCATCTTTCTCGGTGCTCAGAATCGTGCCAATGTTTAAAATATCTTCAAGCATCAGGCGCTCCAGTCTATCGTCAATCGCGCTATTGACCAACTGAGTCATCGAGTTAAACGAGGCAGCTTGTGTGTCGATCAGCGTCCGATTGACAAGCGCAACCGCCATTTGAGACGCCAGTGACCGTACTACCGCTTGCTCTTCGTTGGTGAACGAGCGAATAACACCAGATTCATCGAGCGGATTTAGCAGTTGCAATGCACCAATCATTTCGCCCTCAGGCGTGAACAGGGGCACGGCCAACAGGGCTTTGGACTGATAATCGTTTTGTTTATCAAAGGCGTGTAAGCCAGAAAAATCAAAATTTGTATTTGTATAAACATCGTCCACATGCACGACCGCGCGCGTATGAACTGCATGGGATACAACTTGTGAGTGGTCGGGTATACCATCAGGTAAAAACAGTTCAATTGGTGCCGCACTGATGGGCTGACCTGACTGATTACCCAAGTGCACACCCTTGCTACGCGTGCGAATGCTGTCAAAGCGTAACTGCTTTCCATCGGTCAGCCGATATGTTGTGCCTGCATCTGAGCGGGTGAAATCCATCGCCGCTTTTA
>CALFXX010000174.1 GCA_937952975.1 uncultured Alcaligenaceae bacterium | reverse complement strand
GCGGTATGAACGATGCCTTGCCCGGTGCCTCTGCACGTTGGGAGCAACTCGAGGCCTTGGTACGTGAATGGTTACGCGCCTACGGTTATCGCAATATGCGCGCTCCGATTCTTGAGCACACACGGCTGTTTACGCGCGGTATCGGCGAAGTGACCGATATCGTTGAAAAAGAGATGTATACGTTTACTGATTCGCTCAATGGCGAGTCGCTCACCATGCGCCCTGAATTTACCGCTGGGATGGTGCGCGCGGCCATTGAACACAATCTTTTGTATGACCGGCCACAACGCGTGTATGCGCTGGGCCCCGTGTTTCGCCACGAGCGTCCGCAACGTGGCCGCTATCGACAGTTTCACCAAATTGACGTTGAGGCCTTGGGTTTGGCAGGCCCCGATATCGATGCCGAGTTGATCGTGATGGTGGCAAGGCTCTGGAAATTGCTGGGCATCACCGACGTACAGTTAGAGATTAATTCTTTAGGGCAGGGCGAAGAACGTGCTGCGCACCGTGCTGCACTCATTCAACATCTTGAGCAGCACAAAGATGTTTTAGACGAAGACGGGTTACGACGGATGTATACCAATCCGCTTCGTGTGCTGGATACTAAAAACCCTGCGATGCAGGCGATGGCTGACTCGGCACCCAAACTGTTTGACTTCTTAGGTGAAGCGTCGCGCGCTCATTTTGACGGGGTGTGCGCACGTTTGACCGATGCGGGGGTGCCTTACCGTTTAAATCCACGCATGGTGCGCGGGCTTGATTATTACAACTTAACAGTTTTTGAGTGGGTCACCGATAAACTTGGAGCGCAGGCTACCGTTTGCGGTGGTGGGCGCTATGATGGCTTGATCGAGCTTTTGGGCGGTAAAGCCGCGCCAGCCGTGGGTTTTGCCATCGGAATGGAACGACTGCTCGATCTTTGGGGACAATACCAACCCGAGGTCGCGGTGCCTGAATGTCAGGTGTATATCGTGCATCAGGGCGACGATGCGCAACGCCGCGCGGCTTTGTTGGCCGAATCGTTGCGTGACTCTGGCCTCTCAGTGATTGTGCATGCGGGTGCTGCCAGCTTTAAGTCCCAGTTCAAACGGGCCGATGCAAGTGCGGCGGCGATTGCGGTTATTCTTGCAGGTGATGAGTTGGCGGCGGGCGTGGCCTCGGTCAAGATGTTGCGCGCAGCGGATCAAACTCCAGAAACGGCGCAGCTTTCTGTCCCGCTCGATGATTTAGTAGCATTTTTGAAAGACAAGGTTAATTAAGCATGGCATACGATCTCGACGAACAAGAACAAATCGACCAACTGCGTGCGTGGTGGGCTAAATACGGCACCGCAGTCTTGACGGTTTTGGTGGTCGCAATGGCCGTGTTGGGTGGTTGGCGTGGCTGGCAGTGGTATGAAACCAGCCAGGCAGTGCAGGCTCGCGGCTATTTTGAGGCACTTGAAGAAGCAGGCCGTCAGCAGAGTGACGAGTCGGTTGCGCGTATCAATGCAGCGATGCAAACGTTACGCTCAGAGTTTGGTGCAACTGATTACGCTGCCCGTGGCGCCTTAGTGGCAGCCTCGGCGTTGGCCGCGCGAAACGAACTGCAGGGTGCGCGCGCGCAACTCGAATGGCTGGTGCAAACCAAAAATCCAACGCTGCTGCCTGTCGCCAAGCTACGTCTGGCCGGCATTTTGCTTGAGCAAAAAGAGTTCGATGCCGCCTTAGTGCAACTCACCGATCCGCCCGCGCCTTTCGTTGGGCTCTACGCTGATCGTCGAGGCGATGTTTTGTCGGCGCAAGGCAAAGGGGCGGCGGCGCGTGAAGCCTGGACCCAAGCCATTGAGTCGCTGGGTGCTGCAAATCCTTTAACCCCAGTCGTCAAACTTAAACTTGATGCGCTCGGAGCATAACGATGTCTGTCTTCACTCTCGTAGTCAACCTTAAATTTGATGCGCTCGGAGCATAACGATGTCTTTAAATTTGAACGCTAAGTGGCTTCGTTTGGTCGCGTTGTCGGCTTTGCTGTTGGCCGTGACGGGTTGCTCGCTTTGGACGGGTGACGATGGTCGTTATAACCCCACGCCACTCACTGAATACAAGGCTGGGCTTTCAGCACGCGTGGCCTGGAAAGCGCAGGTTGGCAAGGGTTCGGGGGTTGGATTTGTGCCTCAGGTGGTGGGGTCGGTTGTATACGCGGCCGCAGCCGACGGTTCGCTTGGTAAGTTTGATCTGGCCACCGGCAGCCCCGCGTGGGTCGTTAAAGTCGATAAAAAACTGACGGCCGGTGTGGGCAGCGATGGCAAAACGACAGCTGTGGTGACGTCGGACGGTACAGTCGTGGCCTTGGATGATAGTGGGCAGGTTAAATGGCGCTCGAAAGCTTCAAGCGAAGTCACCGTGCCGCCAGTTGTCGGCTTAGGTGTGGTGGTGGTTCGCAGTGGTGACTACAGAGTTCAGGCGTTCAACGCTGAAACTGGTGAGCGTATCTGGAGTGTGCAGCGCCCGGGCCCAGCGCTTGCGCTGCGGGCACCCGCACGTATGCTGCTACTTGAGGGCTTGGTGATTAGTGCGATCCCCGGCGGCAAACTGATCGCGATTAACGCGGTGTCGGGCGATGTGCAGTGGGAAGGCACAGTCGCGTTGCCCAAGGGTTCGACGGATCTTGAGCGTGTCAATGACGTTGTAGGTTTGCCTGCACTGTCTGGCACTTTGCTATGCGCAGTGGCGTTTCAAGGTCGTGTCGTCTGCTTTGATATTGCCGCCGGTGGGCGCACCGTCTGGAGCAAAGATTTTTCAAGCTCAGTTGGGCTCAGCAGCGACGCAGCACAACTCTATATCCCCAACGAGCGTGACGCTATCTCTGCCTATGGCCTCAAAAATGGCGGCTTGGCCTGGCGTCAAGATGCCTTGCGTAATCGCAAGGTGACAAGCCCTGTCGCGCTGCCTGGTGCGATTGCTGTCGGCGATTTTGAAGGCTTTGTGCATTTCTTGGCGCCTGCTGATGGTCAGCAGCTGGCGCGTATTCTCGTTGGGAGTGGTGCCATTCAGGCGCCGCTCGTTGCGACCCCGCAAGGTGTTCTTGTGCAGTCAGGCGATGGCCTGCTTGTTTTAATTGGGTTGAACTAATTCGTGTCACTTAAACCTGTCGTCGCCCTGGTTGGACGTCCAAACGTTGGTAAATCAACGCTCTTTAATCGCTTGACGCGCTCGCGTGCGGCGTTGGTCGCTGATTTCTCAGGTTTGACGCGCGACCGTCACTATGGCGAAGGGCGCGTGGGTGATAAGCCCTTTATTGTGGTCGACACGGGCGGTTTTGAACCGGTTGCAAAAACCGGCATCTTGCACCAGATGGCGCGTCAAACTAAGCAAGCGATTGCTGAGGCAGACGTCGTGATCTTTTTGGTCGATGCGCGGGCGGGCTTAAACGCACACGATCATGACATCGGGCGCTTGCTGCGCAAGTTAGGTCAACGCGCGGTCTTATGCGTGAACAAGGCCGAGGGTATGGCGCACGGCAGTGCGATTGCAGAGTTTCATGAACTTGGTCTTGGGCAGCCCTACGCGATTTCGGCTGCTCACGGCGATGGTATTGCCGATTTGATCGAACACGCACTGCAAGGCCTTGGGCAAGAGCCTGAACCTGAAGACTACGACGCAGACGACGCCGAGCCTAGTGCCGAAGAGCTTAAAAGTGATTTTTTTGAACCCATTGAGGTTGTCGATCATCGCATCAAGCTCGCGATTGTTGGCAGACCAAACGTTGGTAAGTCAACGCTAATCAACACCTTGTTAGGTGAAGAGCGCGTGATCGCGTTTGATATGCCAGGTACCACGCGTGATGCGATCGAAATCGAGTTTGATCGCGGCGGTAAAAAATACACGCTGATCGATACCGCTGGTTTGCGTAAGCGCGGCAAAGTGTTCGAAGCGATTGAAAAATTCTCGGTGATTAAAACCTTGCAAGCCATCGAAGCCAGCAACGTTGTATTGCTGATGATCGATGCGCAGCACGAGGTCTCTGACCAAGACGCTCACATCGCAGGTTTTATTCTTGAAACGGGTCGTGCGCTGGTTGTGGCCATCAATAAATGGGATGGTCTCGACAGCGAACAACGCGAGCGGATTCAACGTGAGTTTGATCGTAAGCTGCGCTTCTTATCGTTTGCACGCCAGCATACGATTTCGGCCTTGCGTGGGCAGGGCGTCAATGCCGTGCTCAAATCGGTGAATCTGGCGCATGCTGCGGCCTTTACTAAGCTTTCGACGCCACGCCTGACCCGCGAGTTACAAGCGGCGGTCGAGCAGCAACCGCCGCCACGCAAAGGCATCTTCAGACCCAAAATGCGTTACGCGCATCAGGGCGGGCAAAATCCTCCCCTGATCATTGTGCATGGCAATGCGCTTGACGCGATTTCCGATTCGTATCGTCGCTACCTTGAAGGTCGTTTTCGCGATGCGTTCGAGCTTGCAGGCACACCTTTGCGCATTGAGTTTAAGTCGTCATTTAATCCTTACGCTGATAATAATTAAGCCCCATGAGTCGTTTTTGGAACAAGCTGGTTTCTACCCTTGACCCTTACGTGCCAGGCGAGCAGCCGCGCACGGCAAATCTCGTCAAGCTCAACGCCAACGAGCATCCATATGGCCCTTCGCCCAAGGTGCTTGCTGCGATTGCTGCGCATACAAATGAAAACTTGCGGATGTACCCCGACTCAACTGCCTTGGTGCTGCGTCAGGCGATCGCAAAACGTTTTGCGTTGACACCCGAGCACGTGTTTGTTGGCAATGGCTCTGATGAAGTGTTGGGTCACGCGTTTCATGGTTTGCTCAAGCAAGATGCTCCGGTCTGGTTTCCCGATATCACCTACAGTTTTTACCCGGTGTATTGCGGCTTGTATCAAATCGAGTTTCGCGCGATTCCCTTAGACGAGCAATTCAAGATTTGTGTCGAAGATTATTTGCCTGGCGCTGCCGTAGGGGCCTCTGGCGTTGCAGTGGCGGGTTCGCCGGACGCTGGTGCGAGTTCTTCGGCTGCGGGGGGCGCGGGTGGGATCATTTTTCCAAATCCGAACGCGCCAACGGGGCGCGCCAGCCCTCTTACTGACGTCGAGCGAATCATTGCAGCCAACCCAGATATTGTGGTGGTGGTAGATGAAGCCTACGTTGATTTTGGTGCCCAAACGGCCGCCACGCTCGTGCAAAAGTATCCAAACCTGTTGGTCGTGCATACGCTGTCGAAATCGCGTTCGCTCGCGGGCTTGCGTGTGGGCTATGCCTTGGGTCATCCAGATCTTATCCAGGGTTTAGATCGCGTTAAAAACAGCTTTAACTCGTATCCGTTGGACAGCCTTGCGTTAGCGGGGGCCACAGCGGCGATCGAAGATGAAGAGTATTTCGACACGAGCCGAAACGCTGTGATTCGCAGTCGCGAGGCTTTAGTGGCTGGGTTGCAAGGCTTGGGCTTCGAAGTGTTGCCTTCGGCGACCAATTTTGTTTTTGCGCGGCACCCCGACCACAAAGGGGCTGACTTGCATGCCGGACTGCGTGCAAAAAATATTCTTGTCCGACACTTCAATAAGCCACGTATTTCTGAATTTTTGCGCATTACTGTTGGCACAGATGCGCAATGCGCACAGTTATTGACGGCGTTGGGTCAAGTGCTTGGTTAAGCGTTTGGGTCAACCGCTAGGTCAAGTGTTTGGGCAAGCACTGGGCAAGTCAAAGGTTTGCTTGCTGACACAGTTGTCGACTTGATAACGACTTGTTCTTCCTTCGCTCGACTCAACTCATAATAATTATTTCGACGACGTTTGATAATTGGTAACAAAATCTTTCTCGTTGCCACTCGTTACTGGGAAAGCTCTAGCGAAGAGCGGGAAAACCCTGTAGAGTGACGTTCTTGGATTGGAAAGCGTGCATGTTTTTGCAAAAGCCCAATTCGTTTCACAGCAACATACGGAGCCTGCCAATGAGCAATAAAGGACAAACCCTGCAAGACCCTTTTCTGAACGCTTTGCGTAAAGAGCACATTCCTGTTTCGATCTATCTCGTTAACGGGATCAAACTTCAAGGGCAAGTTGAATCCTTTGATCAGTACGTGGTGTTGCTTCGTAATACTGTTACACAAATGGTTTACAAACACGCCATTTCAACCGTTGTGCCTGCACGTGCGGTAACGCTTCCCTCCACTGATGGCGCTGCCGATTCTGGCGCAGACGCTGCAGCCGAATAACACGGTCCGCAATATTCCCGTCTTCTTCACCCTTTGTTTTCTTCAATCCACAAGACATGCATGCATGTCTTGTAAGGGTGATGTATGCGCGCGCTAATCATCAGTGTTGACCTGGGTGCACCAGATTATCTGGCGCATGCACAAGAATTTGACATGTTGGCAAAAGGTGCCGGTGCGCAGGTCGTTACGACACTGGTCGCACGGCGTCAGCGCCCTGACGCGGCCTACTTTATTGGTTCGGGTAAGGTACAAGAGGGCGTTTTACTTGCGCAAGAACTTGACGCTGAAGTCATTTTGTTTGACCAGCCTCTCTCTCCAGCGCAGCAACGGAACCTCGAGCGCCAGTTCAATCTTCGCGTGGTTGATCGGGTTGCACTGATCTTGGATATTTTTGCCTTGCGCGCAAAAAGTCACGAGGGTAAGTTGCAGGTTGAGTTAGCGCAGTTGCAACATCTGTCCACTCGCTTAACGCGCATGTGGTCGCATCTTGAGCGCCAGCGGGGCGGTATCGGTATGCGCGGGCCGGGTGAATCGCAGCTTGAAATGGATCGGCGCATGATCGGCGCCAAAGTCCGTTTGCTCCGCGAACGCCTTGAACGCGTACAACGTCAGCGTACAACGCAGCGCCGGTCACGGGTGCGCGGTGGCACGTTGTCAGTGTCGTTAGTTGGGTATACCAATGCGGGTAAATCAACCCTGTTCAATGCCATGACCCGGGCTGGTGCCTTTGCAGCAGATCAGCTGTTCGCCACGCTTGACACCACGACACGTCGTGTATGGATTGAGGGTGCGGGGCAAATTACCCTTTCGGATACTGTGGGTTTTATTCGCGACTTACCGCTTACACTGATCGCTGCGTTTCGGGCAACGCTCGAAGAAGCGATTCAAGCCGATTTGTTGTTGCACGTCGTCGATGCGGCCAGCCCGCAGCGAGACGAACAGATTGCCGAAGTTGATAAGGTCTTGGTTGATATCGGCGCGGCTGAAATTCCGCGGATTATGGTCTACAACAAGATCGATTTGGCAGGGCTTGAGCCGCGAGTTGAATCTGACCCGCATGGTACGATTTGCAGAGTATTTTTAAGTGCCCAGCAGCGGCTGGGCTTAGATGGTTTACGTAGTGCAATCAGTCAGTTTGCTTTAAATCTGGAAAACAATGCGACCTCTCTCCAAAATATTCAACCTGAATGATCCCGGCTGGGGTCGTGGACAAGGCGGTAATGGCTCCGAGCCTCCAAAGCGTCCTCCTCAAGGCAATGGTCCACCTGATCTCGATCAGGTCTGGCGCGATTTTAATAATCGTTTAGGCTCTCTCTTTGGTCGTGGTAAAGGGGGCGGTTCACGCCCAACTCCGCCGTCTGGAATGGGTGGCCCGACGCCTCGTCAATCAAAGATTGGTTTGGGTGTGATCGCTGCAGGAGCTGTTGCGTTGTGGTTGGGTAGCGGCTTCTTTATTGTTCAAGAGGGGCAGGTTGCCGTCTTGACGCAATTCGGCAAATACAAAGGCACTGCACAAGCTGGTTTTCAGTGGCGTATCCCGGCCCCGATTCAAGGGCACGAGATGGTCAATATTTCTCAGTTACGTACCTTCGAGGTTGGCTTTCGTGGCAACGCTCGCAACCGCGTGTTGCCCGAAGCGTTGATGTTGACTGAAGACGAAAATATCGTCGACGTGCAATTTGTTGTGCAGTACCGCCTGCGCGCAGATGGCGCGCCAGATTACATTTTTAAAACCAAAGATCCTGACGAATCTGTGCGGCAAACCGCGCAGGCTGCCATGCGCGAAGTTGTCGGTAAAAAACCGATGGATAAAGTCCTGTACGAAGAGCGCGCCGCGATTGCTGTTGATGTGCAAAAGCTGATGCAGCAAATTCTTGATCGCTATAAAACCGGTATTCAGGTGAGTAGTATTGCGATCCAAAACGTACAACCGCCCGAGCAAGTGCAGGCGGCCTTTGACGATGCAGTCAAAGCAGGTCAAGATTTAGATCGGCAAAAAAATGAGGGTCAGGCCTACAGCAACCAGATCGTGCCGATGGCTCAGGGTCAAGCCTCTCGCTTGCTTGAGCAAGCCGAGGGTTACCGCGCCCGTGTCGTGGGTACCGCCACCGGTGATGCTGCGCGTTTTGGCAGCGTCTTGGCCGAGTACAACAAAGCACCAAATGTGATTCGTGAGCGTATGTACCTTGAGACCATGCAGCAAATGTTTGCCAACGCAAGCAAGGTGCTCATTGATACCAAGGGTTCAAACAATATGTTGTATCTGCCGCTCGATAAGATCACTCAACAAGCTGCGCAAGATCCCTCGCGTGCAGCGACGGGGTCGGTTATGTCTACGACGGCGCCAGTGATGCCCCCGCCTGTAGCACCCGCTGCGACAACGCCCGCACGCCCCGTGGTGTCCGGTTCATCTAACTCACTGACGCGCGATCGCGGCAGTCGCTAAGCAGAGGACAGATCATGAAAAGATTATTTCCCCTGTTGATCGTATTGATCATCGGCATTATTGCGGTCTCCTCTTCGGTGTTTATTGTGCGCGAGCGCGATTACGCGGTGGTGTTTGCGCTGGGTGAAGTCAAGAAGGTTATTTCTGAACCAGGTTTGTATTTCAAGTTGCCGCCACCGTTTCAAAACGTGGTCACGCTTGATCGACGGTTGCTGACGATTGATGCGCAAGATGCCGAGCGTATTCAAACTTCTGAAAAGAAAAACCTGCTGATTGACTCGTTTGTGAAGTGGCGCATCGCTGATCCTAAGCTGTATTACGTCACGTTCGGTGGTAACGAACGTGCCGCCCGCGAGCGTTTGCAGGCGCAAATTCGCGATGCCCTGAACGCCTCAGTCAACATCCGCACCGTCAAAGACGTGGTGTCGCTTGAGCGCGAAGTCATCATGAACGAAGTGCTCTCAAATGTCGTCAAGCGCGCCGAGGCCCTGGGCGTGCAAATCGTCGATGTGCGCTTAAAGCGGATTGAGTTTGCCCCTGAAATTTCTGAGTCGGTGTTTCGTCGGATGGAGTCCGAGCGTCTGCGCGTGGCCAACGAAGCCCGCTCAATCGGTGCGGCTGAAAGCGAAAAAATCCGCGCCGAAGCTGACCGTAAGCGCGAACAAATCGTGGCCGAGGCCTATGGCCGGGCCCAAGCCATCATGGGTGAGGGCGATGCGGTTGCCGCGGGTATTTACGCCAAGGCCTATGGCGCTGATCTAGATTTTTATAGCTTTTACAAAAGCTTAGAAGGGTACCGTGCAGCCTTTGGTAAACAAGGCGATGTCTTGGTTGTTGACCCGACGTCAGAGTTCTTTAGGTATTTAAAGTCGTCGTCGGGCAAATAATCACTGACCGGCCTCTAAAAAAGGGGCCGTAACAGTGTTGCCATATTAGGTATAATACGACGTAAGCTTTAACGATTGTTCTGGCGGCTTGCCGGGCTTACGCCCCAAGCCGCTTTTCGTTTGGGCGACACTTTTTAAACTTTTAGCTACCATCCCTATGAAAGGTAATTGGTTACTGCCCGAAAGCCTGGCCGATACGCTGCCCGCTGAGGCGCGCCGTATCGAAGAGCTGCGTCGTCAATTGCTCGACCTGTTTCGCACCTATGGGTTTGAACTGGTGGCGCCTCCGTTGGTCGAGTATATCGATTCACTGCTGTCTGGTACGGGCAGTGATCTCAGTTTGCGTACCTCCAAGTTAGTCGATCAGCTGTCTGGCCGCACACTTGGTGTACGTGCCGACATGACGCCTCAAATCACACGTATTGACGCCCATCTGTTAAATCGGGCGGGGGTGACGCGCCTATGTTATTGCGGCCCAGTGTTGCACGCACGGCCCGCGGGTTTGTTGTCTAGCCGCGAACTCTTGCAGATTGGGGCCGAAATCTTCGGTCATCAAGGCTTTGAGGCTGATCTAGAAATCATTCGCCTCGCACTCGAAAGCGCAAGGCTCGCAGGCGTGCAAGCGCTGCGCCTTGACGTATGTCACGCTGGCTTGGTGCGCAGTCTGATCGAGGCCGATACGGCAGCGCAGGTGCGCGCCGACGAAATCATGGCGCTGCTGCGCGACAAAGATTTACCAGGGCTTGCCGGGCTTGCACAGGGCCCGGGGGCGCTTCAGGCTCAAACGGTCGAAGCGCTTGTGTTACTGCCTAAACTGTATGGCGACCGTACGGTGATTGACCGTGCTCGCAAAGTTTTACCTAATATTGCCGGTGTGACGGCCTCTCTTGATACCTTGGCGCAGTTATTGGGCGCACTTGATGACGTATCAGTGGGCGTTGATTTGGCGGATGTGGGCACCTATGGTTACCACACGGGGGTGACGTTTTCGATTTATGCCGATGGCTGGCATGATGCACTCGTGCAGGGTGGGCGCTACGACAACGTTAGCCTAGCCTTTGGTCGGGCACGTCCGGCAACTGGATTTAGTCTTGATTTGCGTAAGCTCGCCGCTGGCTTGTTGCCCGCCGTAGCCACCCCTGCAGTACGGGCTCCCGCTGGGCAAGATCAGGCCTTGCGTGCGGCAGTGCAGGCGCTCAGGCAAGAAGGTCATATCGTCGTGCAAGTGTTTCCGGGCGAAACCGCCACGCACGATGAGTTTGTTTTTGATCGCGAACTTGTCTTACAAGGCGGTCAGTGGAAAATGCAGCGCGTGGTTTAGGCTTTAGCGCACTGGATCAGTATCAAGATCCGTGGCTCGCTAGAGGTTTACTGTTTGTTTTTTTAAATTAGTCTATTTACCTGACATGAGCAAGAACATCGTAGTGATCGGCACCCAATGGGGCGATGAAGGAAAAGGCAAGATTGTTGATTGGTTGGCTGAGTCAGCGCACGGGGTTGTGCGTTTTCAAGGTGGCCACAACGCGGGTCACACGCTTTGGGTAAATGGCAAAAAGACAATTTTGCGTTTGATTCCCTCGGGCATCATGCACCCTTCGGTGACTTGCTATATCGGCAATGGCGTCGTGTTGTCTCCTGAGGCTTTGCTCAAAGAAATCGTTGAGCTCGAAGCCGCTGGGCTTGATGTGCGCTCGCGTCTAAAAATTTCAGAGGCCTGCCCGCTGATTCTGCCGTACCACGTGGCGTTGGATCAGGCGCGCGAAGCTCGCCGTGGCGATGCAAAAATTGGCACGACCGGCCGGGGTATCGGCCCAGCCTACGAAGACAAAGTGGCACGTCGTGCCCTGCGCGTGCAAGATCTGTTTGACCCAAGCGGCTTTCGCAGCAAGGTCGAAGAAGTTCTCGACCTGCATAACTTTGTCTTGACGCAATATTTAGGTGCGCAACCGGTCTCTATTCAAGAGGTTGTTGATCAGGCGATGGCGCTTGCACCAGCAATTGCCCCCATGGTCGCCGACGTGAGCAGCGAGCTATTTGCAGCCCAGCAAGCAGGTCATCATTTGCTGTTTGAAGGCGCGCAAGGCGCGTTACTGGATGTTGATCACGGCACCTATCCTTATGTCACAAGCAGTAACTGTATTGCTGGTGCGGCAGCGGCTGGCGCGGGTGTTGGTCCCCAAACCTTAAGTTATGTCTTGGGCATCACTAAAGCCTATGCCACGCGCGTGGGCTCGGGTCCTTTCCCAACCGAGTTGCTTGACGAGGTTGGCGCACGCTTGGCCAGCGTCGGCAAAGAATTTGGTTCAGTCACCGGTCGCCCACGTCGTTGCGGTTGGTTTGACGGTGCAGCGCTCAAGCGCTCAGTCCGTTTAAACGGTATTTCAGGTTTGTGCATTACTAAGCTTGATGTGCTTGATGGCCTGCCAACCCTGAAGATGGGTGTTGGCTACGAAATCGACGGCAAATTTTGTGACGTGCTGCCCTACGGGGCCGCCGCAGTGGCCCGCGCTAAGCCGGTACTCGAAGAAATGCCCGGCTGGACAGAAAGTACAGTCGGCGTCACAGACTTTGCTAAGTTGCCTGCCAATGCTCAGCGTTACCTCAACCGTATGGCCGAGGTCTGTGGGGTGCCAATTGACATGGTCTCAACCGGCCCCGATCGCAACGAAACCATTTTGATTCGCCATCCCTTTAAGTCGTAATGCCTTTGTTGCACGACTCAAGCTCTAGCCGCGCCACCCAAACGAACGAAACTGATCTTTGGGTGACGTGGGCGCAGTACGATGACTTGATCGAGCAACTCGCTGTGCAGATCGAGCAGTCTGGTTTTCAGTTTGATCAGATCTTGTGCTTGGCGCGTGGTGGCATGCGTATTGGTGATGTGCTCTCAAGAGTTTTTAAAGTTCCTTTGGCGATTTTGGCGACCAGTAGCTATCGCGGTGCCAACGGCACAGAGCAGGGGGCTTTAAACATCGCACATCAAGTCACCTCGACTGCGGGCCCACTTTGTGGAAACATCCTGCTTGTAGATGATTTGGTCGACTCTGGGGCCACGTTTTCCTCAGTACACGGTCACTTGTTACGTAGTTTTCCGTTGATTACCCAGATCAAAACGGCCGTCTTGTGGCAAAAAGCGGCCTCGGTGATCAAGCCAGACTACGTTGTCGCGGTGCTTGACAAGAACCCCTGGATTCACCAGCCCTTCGAACACTACGACACCGTGACACCGGCCGTGCTTGTCGAAAAATGGTCTGATGGGCGCAGCACGTAGCGTATTTGTGCTATTATCGAAGGCTGTGCTAATTGAGCGATGTATGCCTTTTGTGGTCATGCAATGCTTGCAAAACTAGTATCGTTCGCTGTTTAACTCACTTTTTTACGTCACGCACCCTATGCCTATCGTTCGTCTGAAAGAAAACGAGCCCTTTGAAGCCGCACTGCGTCGCTTCAAGCGCACAATCGAAAAAACCGGCCTTTTGACCGAGTTGCGCGCCCGCGAATTCTATGAAAAGCCTACTGCTGAGCGTAAGCGCAAGCAGGCTGCTGCCGTTAAGCGCCATTACAAGCGCATCCGTAGCCAGCAATTGCCTCCGCGCATGTTTTAATCTGTGGCGCATCGTCTGATGCGCTGCAAGCGTATGGCCTAAACGTTGATCCCAGATTCGTTTATCCAGGATCTTCTTGCCCGTGTTGACGTGGCAGACGTTGTTGGGCGCTACGTACAGTTAAAGAAAGGTGGCATCAACCTTCTCGGGTTATGTCCCTTTCATAACGAAAAGTCTCCCTCTTTTACTGTCAGCCCGACCAAACAGTTTTATCACTGCTTTGGTTGTGGAGCTCACGGCAGCGCGATTACCTTTTTGATTGAGCACACTGGGGCGAGTTTCCCAGAGGCCGTTCGAACGCTCGCCTCGGCCGTGGGGATGTCTGTCCCTGAAGAAAACCGTTCACCCGGCCAAAAGGCTGCAACAGCGCGCCGCCGCGAAGAGGTTTCTGCGCACACTAAGGTGCTTGAGGCCGCCCAAACGCACTATTTGGCTCTGTTACGTGAAACCCCTGCTGCAATTCGGTATTTAAAGCAGCGTGGCTTAACTGGCGAAATCGCTAAAGAATTTGGGCTCGGTTGGGCTAGCTCTGATCGGCAGGCGTTGGCAAAGGTCTTTACCCGCTATGACGATCCACTTTTAGTTGAATCGGGTCTCGTCATCGAGGCTGAAGACGGTCGGCGCTACGACCGTTTTCGCGAACGGGTGATGTTTCCGATCCGAAATGTCAAAGGCGAAATCGTTGGCTTTGGTGGCCGCATTATCGGCAAAGGCGAGCCTAAATATCTAAACTCGCCCGAAACCCCTGTTTTTTCAAAAGGTAACGAGCTGTATGGCTTGTTTGAGGGGCGCTCGGCGATTCGCTCTGAAGGTTGTGTGATCGTTGTTGAAGGGTATATGGATGTGGTGGGCTTAGCCCAGCTAGGGGTGCGCAATGCGGTTGCTACTTTAGGCACCGCGACGACTCCGGTTCATATCCAAAAGTTACTACGCTCAAGCGATAAGATTATTTTTAGTTTTGATGGGGACGGTGCAGGGCGGCGTGCAGCTTGGCGCGCGTTGCAATCATGCCTGCCGTTGCTGCGCGATGATATTTCTATCCGGTTTTTATTTCTACCCGCAGAGCATGACCCTGATAGTTATATCCGGCAATTTGGCGAAGAAGCTTTCAGGGCTTGTTTAGCTGAGTCCGATGCTTTATCCACTTTTTTCTTAAACGAACTCGCTTCGCGTCATGCATTAAAAGAGGTCGAAGGGCGTGCCGCCCTGGTACACGAGGCGAGGCCTTTGCTCGCCTTGATCCCGCAAATTACGCTTAAAGTGCAGTTGCAAAATGAGTTTGCCCGGCTGGCACAGTTAACGCCCGAAGAATTAACTGCTTTGCTTGAAAAAGAGACGACGCCCGCGTTAACCGGGTTGCCTGCGCCGGGCCGAGGTGCAGGCGGGGCACCAGGCGCAGGGTCAAATACTGGAGCGGGCGCGCCGCACCGAGCTGCGGGCTTTGCCTCACGGGCAGGGGGCGGGGCAGGAGTTGGGTCGAGTGCAGCAACGACCGAGCAGGGCTTCGGAGCCCCAGGTGGTGGGGAGTATGCTTCCGCGAGCTATGAGCCGTCGCTTGATGAGCTGGGCTTTCAGGGCTATGACGAGGCGCCAGGCGGGTTCGAGCCAAATCGCAGCGGCGAGCGTTTTGCCGCCCGCAAGCCGACACAACGGGTCGATCGACGCGCTGTTGCCCCAATGGCCAAGCGTCTGTTGAGATTGCTGTTGACCCATCCTGAATTAGTGGACGTCATGGGCGAGCAACAGCTTGAACTTCTTGAGCGCGGCCCCCATCTAGAAATGGTGAGAGAGTTGATTGTGCTTGCGCAGGCCAGCGGTGCTCGCCATGTTGGCGCTCTGATCCAAGCCTCTGACCCTGGTGCAGATCTCGGTATCTTGATGGCATCGGTTGCTGCAGACTTGATGGCTCAGGATCCCTTGCCTAATCCGCAAGGTGAATGGGAAGACGCTTTGCGCCGGATTGAGCTTGAAAGCTTAAAAAGTGAGCAAGAGGCCCTCATTGCTGGGGGCTTAAATAATTTACAGTCTCAGCAAAATTATCGGGAACTTTCTTCTCGCATCACCCGTCTAATGGGGGTAATCGAATCCAGCAAGGGACGCTGATCCGGTTAAAATATAGCTTTACGCAATCCAAAAATACAGGTTTACGCAGTCCAAGCGTTTGTTGGGCAAGCTCGTGCCATCCAGCACATTCCATACAAAAGAGCACACTAATGACTCGATCCGTCGGCATCAAAAAAACCATGGCAGCCGCATCGCCCAAACCCAAAGCTGCTGTGAAGCCAACGGCAAAATCTGGATCCAAGGCGGCCCCAGTTGTGGCTAAGTCAAGTGCGAAGTCAAGTGCGAAGCCAGCCTCCAAGCCTGTTGCTAAGCCGGCGGTCAAAGCAGTGGCTAAGTCGGCCACCGTTGCTGCTAAATCTGGTAACTCTGCGGCTAAATCGCCCGCCAAGGCGGGGCTGGCTTCTGGTAAGCCAGCCGTGGTTAAGTCTGTTTCAAAATCCGCAGCAAACACTGCAGCTCAATCAGTCAAGGAATCAATGAAGTCGGCTTCACCTAGCAAATCTAAAGTGTCTACCCAAGCGGCCCCTGCAAAGCCGGCCGCAAAACCCGCAACCAAGGTTGCCGCTAAGGCTTCCGATAAAGCAGCAGCCGCGCCTGCCAAGGCCGCGAGCGCTAAAGACGCTGCAGCAAAAGGCGCAGCAACTAAAACAGCAACAAACACCGCAGCAACCAAGGCTGCCCCCGCTAAGGCGGCAGCAGGTAAGGCGGCAAGCCCTGCCAAGCCAGTGCTGGCTAAAGCGCCACCACCGGCTCCGATTTCGGCTAAAGCACCTGGTAAGGTCGATGTCTCTAAACCCCCACCACCAGAAGATGATGGTGATGGTCCTCCTAAAAAGATTTCAGGTCGTCCACCCGGTGGTACCGGTCGGCGTCCAGGTCGTCCGTCAAAAAACCCAAATAACAACAGCGACAGCGAGTTTGGTGATTCGGGCGATGGCGAGCACGAAGCTGAAGTCCTGCCTGACCTGAAACCAGTCAAGCGTGGCAAGCGCGTCAAAGGCGAGGGTAAAGATCTGATCGCCCGTGGCCCGGTGACCCCTGAAGAATACGAAGCACGTCGCAATCGCCTGAAGCTACTGATTAAGCTCGGTAAAGATCGTGGTTACCTCACCTACGGTGAGATCAACGATCATCTGCCCGATGACTTAGTTGACGCCGAGGCAATCGACGGCATTATCAGCACCTTTAGCGATATGGGCATTGCGGTCTATGACCAGGCTCCTGACGCTGAATCGCTGCTGCTGGGTGAAAACGCACCGGTTGCTACCTCAGATGACGACGTTGAAGACGAGGCCGAAGCCGCGTTAACAACCGTTGATTCAGACTTTGGTCGCACCACCGATCCCGTCCGTATGTACATGCGCGAAATGGGTACGGTTGAACTCTTGACCCGCGAAGGCGAAATTGAAATCGCCAAGCGTATCGAGGGCGGTTTGAAAGATATGGTCAAAGCCATTTCAGCATGCCCCACCACCATCAACGAAATCTTGAATCACGTGCAACGCGTGCGTGATGCGCAAGCCCAAATCGATGAAGTGATCGATGGCTTGGTCGATGATGATGGCGAAGAATACGCCGGTGCTGGCGTTGCCGACGAAGCCGAAGAAGACGGCCCGGCCGGTGGCATGAGCAGCAAGCAAGTTGAAGATCTGCGTATCAAAGGTATGGCCAAGTTCGATATCGTGGGCGTGCAATTTACAAAAATGCGTGCCGCCTACGAAAAAGATGGCTATCGCTCTAAGCCTTACATGGCTGCTCAAGAGCTCATTCAAAACGAACTCATGGGTATCCGCTTTACGGCCAAAATGGTCGAGCGGTTAGCTGACACCTTGCGTCAACAGGTTGAAGAAGTGCGCAAAATTGAGCGTGCCGTCTTACACACCTGCGTTGAGCGTGCCGGTATGCCACGTGCGCACTTTATTAAGGTGTTTCCGGGTAACGAAACAAACCTTGAGTGGGTGCTTGGCGAAATCGCCAGCGGTGCCGATTATGCGCACACGCTCACGCGTCATGTTCCAGCCGTGCAAGAGCTGCAGCAAAAGTTAATCGATCTGCAAGTGCGCGTGGTGTTGCCGCTTAAAGATTTGAAAGACGTGAATAAAAAGATGGCCACCGGTGAAGCTAAGGCTCGTAAAGCCAAGCGCGAAATGACCGAAGCCAACTTGCGCTTGGTGATTTCGATCGCTAAAAAATACACGAATCGTGGCTTGCAATTCTTGGATCTGATCCAAGAGGGCAATATCGGTTTGATGAAAGCGGTAGATAAGTTTGAATATCGCCGTGGTTACAAGTTTTCAACTTACGCAACGTGGTGGATTCGTCAGGCGATTACGCGTTCAATCGCGGATCAGGCCCGTACGATTCGTATCCCTGTGCACATGATTGAAACGATTAACAAAATGAATCGTATTAGTCGTCAGATTTTGCAAGAGACCGGTGCTGAGCCTGATCCTGCAACGCTGGCTTCAAAAATGGATATGCCCGAAGACAAGATTCGCAAGATCTTGAAAATCGCCAAAGAACCAATCTCGATGGAAACCCCAATCGGTGATGATGATGATTCACACTTGGGCGACTTTATCGAAGACAACGCAACCTTGGCTCCGGCCGAAGCCGCGTTGCACGGTTCGATGCGCGACGTTGTTAAAGAAGTGCTTGACTCGTTAACACCACGCGAAGCCAAAGTATTGCGTATGCGTTTTGGTATCGAGATGAACACCGATCAAACACTTGAAGAAGTGGGCAAACAGTTTGACGTCACGCGCGAGCGCATACGACAAATAGAGGCTAAAGCGCTACGCAAGTTGCGCCACCCTAGCCGGGCAGATAAGTTAAAGAGTTTCCTTGAAGGCCAGTAAAGCCTAAAAGTTAGCCCCCCTAGCTCATGCTTGGTTAGAGCAGCGGACTCATAATCCGTTGGTGCCGTGTTCGACTCACGGGGGGGGCACCAGTACTCAAACCCTCATCAGAAATGGTGGGGGTTTGTTTTTTAGGCGTTACTTTACGTGACACCTAGGCTAAGGCCGGAATAAACGCATGCTTGACTTTGGGTAGCCCAGATTTACGAACTTGCCATAAGTCATAGGCTGCTTGTAGCGATAGCCAAACGCTTGCGCTTCCGCCATTCTTTTCGCCTAACCAAGCTTCAATACGCAGCGCCATTTCCGGAGAAATGCCAGCTTTGCCATTAATCACTCTGGAAAAAGCGGCGCGAGTGACACCAAGTTGCTCAGAGGCCTCTGTCACAGTGAGTGCTAGAGCTGGAAGAATATCTTCTTTTATCGTAAGACCTGGGTGAGGTGGGTTGTACATTTTGGTCATCATTATTCCTATTCTTTTAGTGATAATCCTGGTAATCAACAAGAACTGCGTCTTCACCTTCAAATTTGAACGTTATTCGCCAATTTCCGTTCACCGATATTGAGTAGTGATTGGCTAGCTTAGCTTTTAAAGGATGTAAGTCCCAGCCCGGGATATTCATATCCTCCCACTTTTTTGCAATGTGTAATCTGGATAGCTGCCTAGCAAGTTTATTGGCATGGGCCGCTTGGATCCCAGACTTTTTACCTGTTTCAAAAAAGAGCTGCAAACCCTTGTGGCGAAATGTTTTGATCATGAGTAATTGTATACTGAAACTATACGCTATACAAAAGTAATGGTTTTCTTCGGTTGTCT
>CALFXX010000173.1 GCA_937952975.1 uncultured Alcaligenaceae bacterium | reverse complement strand
GCCGTGGGTTGGTGAAGACCGACTGATACCGCTCAAGGCGTTGGCTTGGTTGTCACTGACGCAAGAGAAATCGTTCGGTGGTCAGGTAGATGGCAAAAACATCAAGAAGCACCTAAGTGACATCGTCTCGCTGACGGCGCTGCTTAGTCCCGCAATGAAGATTTCAATTGACGCAAAGATTGCAACAGATTTGAAGCGCTTCATTGCAGCAGTGAGCGGATCGACGCCTGTCAGCACTGTGGCAACACGCACACTCGATCGTTTAACTACTGCTTACGGCTTGCAATAGTTCGGGGTTGGCATAGGATTAGCGTTGAAACATCCTTGTAAATTAAACATGGCGTGACGAATTTACAAGGATAATTTATGTTGGATAGTTTACTGACTGAGCATTGACGCGCGTTTCATATCCGTGTAGCCTAAAACTCGCGAAATAATAATATTTTAAGGAGACACCACTTGCGACACTTCTATGCGATCACAACACTTGCGTTTGCCTTAACAACACTTTGCGCGGCGCCGGTGCAGGCGCAGCAAGGCGAAACCGTCAAAATCGGGATGATGCTGCCGCTGTCGGGCCCCTTTGCTGCGCAGGGACAAAACTATCTCAAGAGCTGGCAGTTCATTGCGCAAAAGTACTCGGGCGCTGCTAATCCTGCCGGGGTTAAGTTTGAAATCGTCAGTTTCGATAACAAGGGTTCTCCGCAAGAAACCTTAAACGCTTTGAAGGCTGCAGCGGATCAAGGTTTGCGGTATGTGACTCAACAGAACGGCTCGGGCGCAGCCCTGGCACTGTCTGACGCTGTTACCAAGTTCAATGAGCGTAATCCAGGACGCGAGATTCTTGACATCAGTTCAGACGCGCAAGACCCTTCTCTGACAAATGAAAAATGTAGCTTCTGGTTTTTCAGGCTCGACCCGGATACGGGCATGAAGATGGAGGCGCTGACGTCCTTCATGAAAGAGCAGCCCAAGATCAAGCGCGTCTACTTGATTAACCAAGACTACGCGCACGGGCATCAGGTGTCTAAGGGTTTCAAAGACGCAATTGGTAAAAATCGGCCTGACGTGGTCATGGTTGGAGACGAGTTGCACCCCCTGGGTCAAGTTAAAGACTTTGCGCCCTACGCGGCAAAGATTAAGCAATCGGGCGCCGACACGATCGTGACCGGCAATTGGGGGCAAGACCTGACGCTGCTCGTCAAAGCGTTGAACGATGCGGGCGTGAAACTGCCGATGTATACGTACTACGCCAATGTCACCGGTACCCCGACAGCGCTCGCCGGAAGTGGCGACGCAGAGGTCTTTGTGATTACCTACGCGCATCCTAATCTTCCGGGTGAGCTCGCTGGGCTGACAAAAGAGTTCAAGGATAAGTTCAATGATGACTACTATCACGTCGCGTCTTTGAACGGTATGAAACTGCTTTCTGGGGCCATTGCAAAAGCTAAAAGTACAGACCCTGTAAAAGTTGCACAAGCGATGGAAGGTTTGTCAGCAGAGAGCTTTGCGGGGCAGGTCACGATGCGCAAGAGCGACCATCAACTGCAGCAGTCAATGTTTGTGACTAAGTGGCAAAAGGCGCAAGCGGGCGAGTACAGCGTAGAAAATACTGGCTTCACGTTTGTGCCGATCAAACAGATTGATATGGCCGTCTCGAGCGCGCCAACCACTTGTCAGATGAAGCGTCCGGCCGGCGCCTCTTGATTAAGCGGTTTGAGGCCGGGTTGCGTCAGCCGCCCGGCTTTTTCTTTGCCTGCTTGCTACGCTGTCGAGCCTACTTCAAATAATATCGCATGGAATTTTTCACCATCTCGCTCTTGAATGGGGTCAGCTACGGGCTGTTGCTGTTTATGCTGAGCTCGGGTCTCACGCTGATCTTCAGCATGATGGGGGTGCTCAACTTTGCCCATGCGAGCTTCTATATGTTGGGCGCCTATTTTGCGTACAGCACGACACAGCTGGTGGGCTACTGGCCGGCGCTGTTTCTTGCACCGCTTTTGGTCGCTGTGCTAGGCGCTGCGTTCGAAAAATTTTGCCTACGCCGCGTCCATAAGTTCGGCCATGTACCCGAGTTGCTGATTACGTTTGGCTTGTCGTTTCTGATCGTCGAGATGGTGCAGCTGGTATGGGGTACGAGCTCGGTCGATTATCGAGTGCCTGCAGAGCTAAGCGGGCCGCTGTTTACAATCTTTGGTACCCAGTTTCCAACCTATCGAGGTTTCATGATGCTGGTCGCCTTGTCGATGCTCCTCTCGATCTGGCTGCTGCTCACTCGCACGCGTATTGGCCTGATCATCCAGGCGGCGCTGACTCACCCCGACATGGCGCAAGCCCTTGGCCACAACGTACCGCGCGTGTTTATGCTGGTGTTTGGCGGTGGCGCAGCGCTCGCTGGCCTTGCAGGCGTGATTGGCGGCAACGCCTTCGTCACCGAGCCAGGCATGGCGGCCACGGTTGGGTCGGTGATCTTTGTGGTGGTGGTCGTGGGCGGCATGGGCTCGCTGTCGGGCGCCTTTGTCGCGTCGCTATTGATCGGTATCATCCAGACCTTCGCGGTAGGCGTTGACAGCTCGCTCATGAGCGTGGCGTCGACGCTTGGCCTGCAGCTCACGCCGCAAACGTTTGGCTTTGCGCTTTGGAAACTTAAGATCAGCCAGATCGCACCGATCTTGCCGTACCTGTTCTTGGTGTTGATTCTCATCTTCAGGCCTAAGGGTCTGCTTGGTACAAGGGAAGGTTGAGATGAGGACTTACCAAAAGTCGCGGGCTCTCCAAATGAGAGGGTTGAAATGAGCCTCCACCAAAAGTCGCAACCGCTCAAGGTGAGTCGCACCGTGATTTGGGCCGGCTTCGCAGTCATCCTATTATTCGCCCCGCTGGTCTTCACAAGCAGTCTTGCACACACCATGCTCAGCCAGATGGGCATCGCGATTATCGTTTGCCTGTCTTACAACATGTTGTTGGGGCAGGGGGGCATGCTCAGTTTTGGGCACGCCGTCTATTCGGGGATGGGTGCTTTTCTTGCGATTCACACGCTCAATCTCGTCAGTGCCGGCAAACTACCGCTGCCGGTCAGCTTGATCCCTATAGTGGGTGGCCTGTCAGCCCTGTTGATCGCGGTCGTGTTGGGCTGGGTGACCACTAAAAAGTCAGCCACTCCGTTCGCAATGATTACCTTGGGCATCGGCGAACTAGTATGGTCGATGTCGTTGATGTTTCCAGAGTTCTTTGGGGGCGAGGGGGGGATCTCGGGTGATCGGGTGACGGGTGCAACACCTTTTGGGATCACGCTTGGGCCGCAGATCCAAATTTACTATCTGATTGCCATTTATACCTTCATCTGTACCGCGGCAATGTTCGCGTTCACAAGAACTCCGCTCGGCCGCATGCTTAATGCGGTGCGTGACAATGCCGAGCGTGTCGAGTTTGTGGGCTTTGATCCTAGACGGGTGCGTTACCTCTCGTTCATCATCGCGGCTTTCTTTGCGGGCATTTCGGGTGGTTTAGCGGCGCTCAATTTCGAAATCGCAACCTCTGAAGTGGTGAGCGGTGCGCGCTCAGGCGCTTATTTGCTGTTCACGTTTCTGGGTGGTGCTACCTTCTTCTTTGGTCCGATCATTGGTGCGGTGTTGATGGTCTTGGCGTTTGTTCTGCTGTCAGAGCTCACCAAGGCTTGGCTGCTGTACCTTGGGCTCGTGTTCTTGTTCATGGTCATGTTCGCACCGGGCGGCATCGCCAGCCTCATCGCCATGAATTTACGCGTCGCGACGTTTGGGCGCTTGCGCGAGCTTTGGGCTAACTACCTTGTGCTCGCGGTGACGTCCGCGATTGTGCTGCTTGGCGCGGCCGGGATGATTGAGATGACCTACCACCTCAAGCTCAACGAGGCGCTTGGCCCCAAGCTGCTTTATTTGGGCCTGTCGCTTGATGCTAAGGGCTTCAGTAGCTGGCTTGGCTGCGCCCTCGTCATGCTTCTGGGGCTAGTATCTTTTGAGGTTGCTCGCCGACGGTTCGTTAAGAAATGGAGCGCGATCCAAGAATTTATCGCTACTGAAATCCAGCGTCGGGAGGCTCTGTAATGTACGCCCTCGAACTCAAAGATCTGCGTAAGACTTTCGGTAAAACAGAGATCATTCGTGGCGTGAACTTAGCCGTCAAACAGGGCGAACGCGTTGCGGTGATTGGCCCCAACGGCGCGGGCAAGTCGACACTGTTCAATTTAATCAGCGGTCGCTTCGCACCGACAAGTGGTGAAGTGTTACTAAATGGGCAACGCATTGAGGGTAAGAAGCCCTACGAGATTAATCGACTGGGGTTGTCACGCAGCTTTCAGATCACGAATATTTTTCCTAACTTAAGTGTATTTGAGAACCTGCGCTGCGGCGTGCTTTGGAGCCTGGGGTACCGGTATACGTTTTTTAAGTTCTTGGCGAATCTTGACGACGCTAACGAGCGCACTGAGCAATTGATGCACAAGATCAAGCTCGAGCGTAAGCGCGATGTGCTGGCTCTTAATCTCACCTACGCCGAGCAGCGTGCGCTAGAGGTCGGTATCACGATTGCCGGGGGCGCTAACGTGATCCTGTTAGACGAGCCCACCGCGGGCATGAGTCGAAGTGAAACGCAGCGCTTCATCGAGTTGATCACAGAAGTGACCGAAGGTAAAACCTTGCTCACTGTCGAGCACGACATGGACGTAGTGTTTGGCCTAGCCCATAAGATCGCGGTGGTGGTGTACGGCGAGGTGATCGCGTTTGATACACCCGAAAAGATACGCGCAAACGCGCGTGTGCAAGAGGCTTACTTGGGTGCTCAAGCCGAGTCAGCACAGACTGAAAAAGGCGACAGATCATGCTAATAGTCGAGAATCTGCACGCCTACTACGGCAAGAGCCATGTGCTGCACGGCGTGGACTTTGAGGTACACCCTGGCGAGATTGTTGCCCTGTTGGGCCGCAACGGCTCGGGTCGTTCGACAACTGCCAAAGCCATCATGGGGATGGTTGACTGTACCGGTACGGTCAATTTGAAAGGGCAGCAAGTCCTTGGAAAAAAGTCTTACGAGATTGCTCACCTTGGGATTGGTTACGTGCCCGAGAACCGTGATATTTTTCCAAAGCTCACGGTGCATCAAAATTTAATGCTAGGCGAGAAACGCGCAGCCCGTGCAGGTCGCTGGAGCTTTGACGATATGTACGGCATGTTTCCGCGGCTCAAAGAGCGCCAGCACGTCGAGGCTGGTGTGCTCTCGGGTGGTGAGCAGCAGATGCTGACGCTGTGCCGCACGCTAATGGGCGACCCCGATCTCATCATCATCGATGAACCAACCGAGGGGTTAGCCCCGAAGATTGTAGAACTTGTGGGGCAGTACCTGCGAGAACTCAAAGCTCGCGGCATCGCTGTGTTGTTGATTGAACAGAAACTGACCATCGCGATGGCGATCTCGGATCGAGTCTTGGTGATGGGACACGGAGCCGTTGTATTCAGCGGAACGCCGCAAGAGCTCAGTCAGAACGCGAGTATCCGGCAAGAATGGCTTCAGGTATAGGGCCGACCTGACAGCCGCACGTTTTTAGATCATTTGGCCAGCCAAGATCTCACTCGGTGAGCCACTGAGTGCGGCATACTATCGCAATATCGATATTCATCGCAAAGGCGGTAATCAAACATGCACGACATCATTTGCCCACATTGCTCAAAAGCCTTCAAAATTGACGAAACTGGTTACGCGGATATCGTCAAGCAAGTGCGTGACAGCGAGTTCAACGAGCAGTTGCACGAGCGGCTTGAACTTGCCGAGCAAGGCAAACAAAATGCTGTCGAGTTGGCCAAATCGCAAGCAGCGAGTGAGCTGCATCGTGCCGAAGCCGCTAAAGATGCAGTGATTCAAGAGCTAAACGCTAAGCTCGCCGCGGCCGACGCGGCTCGTCAGCTTGCCTTGGCGCAAGCCTTAAGCGGTGTCGAGAAAGAGCGCGACGAGCTTGCTAATAAACTCAAGCAAGCTCAGTTAGAAAAAGAAGCTTCTGTCGCCCTGGCCGACGCCAAATTGGTCAGCGAATTACAAAAAACTGCCGCGGCAAAAGATTCAGAGATCCAAAGCCTAAAAGCTAAACTCGATGGCCTTGAAGTGACGCAAAAGCTTGCCCTGACCGAGGCCGTGAGCGCAGTGGCGCAAGAGCGCGACGAGGTCAAAAACAACCTGGTGCGCGTTGAGCTTGCCAAGCAACAGGCTGAACAAGCACTCAAAGACAAGTACGAAACGCAGATCAAAGATCGAGAAGACACGATCGAGCGCCTCAAAGATATGAAGGCACGCTTATCCACCAAAATGGTGGGTGAAACCCTTGAGCAGCATTGCGAAACTGAGTTCGATCGTATCCGGGCGACCGCGTTTCCAAAAGCGTATTTTGAAAAAGACAATAACGCGCGCAGTGGCAGTAAGGGCGACTTTATCTTTAAGGATCAAGACGACGCTGGCACTGAGATTGTTTCAATTATGTTTGAAATGAAAAACGAGAGCGATCAAACAGTCAACAAAAGCAAAAACGAAGATTTTTTGAAAGAGCTTGATAAAGATCGCAACGAGAAGGGCTGCGAGTACGCTGTGTTGGTGTCGTTGCTTGAGCCTGATAGTGAGTTGTACAACACCGGGATCGTCGACAAGTCTCACCGCTATCCAAAGATGTACGTTGTGCGCCCACAGTTTTTTATTCCGATCATTACGTTGTTGCGTAACGCGGCGCTAAAGTCACTGGTGTACAAGTCAGAGCTTGCGCTGATTAAAGCGCAAAACGTTGACATTACAAATTTCGAAAACGAGCTTGCAAGTTTTAAAACTGGATTCGCTAGAAATTACGACTTGGCCTCAAGGCAATTTGAAACTGCCATCGACGAAATCGATAAATCGATCTCGCATCTACAAAAAACACGTGACGCGTTGACTGGTGCCAATCGAAATCTACGTTTGGCCAACGACAAGGCCCAAGACGTCACGATCAAGAAGTTAACCAGAGGTAACCAGACGATGCAGCAGAGGTTTGCTGATTTGCCGAAGGGTGAGGGTGATGAGACGAGTGAGTGAAACGTCTTTTTCTTAAGTGAGCTACAACTCAAGCTCGCGATAATCAGCGCGATTTCTGTGGTCGCGGCTCCAGCGGTATGCTTGGTCAATATGTTTAACCGCCTCTTGCGATAGAAATTTAGGGCTAGGCGTGATGCTGACCCGCCCTAAATCCAAGCGATCGGCATCCCAACAGGTTTGAATGGTTGCCTGATCGTGTACTTTGCCACCGCTATGGTGCTCGATCGCTTCGCATAAGGCGTCGATGCGCGGCGCGCTCAGTTCAAAATAAACCGTGTTCAACGAGCGGGCGTATTCAGCCCCGCGCCGGCCGTGGTAGTAATCGCCACCATCGCTGTGGCGTTGACTGTCGTGCAAAAACGCAAAGAGTTCGATCACTAACAAGTCGGCCGAACGCTCGGTGCCAATTGTGATGCCGTGATGCAACACCCGCGCCCAATGGTTGGCGCCGTGGATACCATGCCAACTAATCCGAAATTGCTCACGAATTGCGGCGATCATGCCTTGTTTGTCGTATTGTTCACGAGTTGGTGTGAGCAAGGGGTGTTTGTCGTTAGGTTCTTGAATCTTTGTGTTCTCGACGCTTGATCCTGAAGGTTTTTGTTTCGTCCCGCGCGTGCTCCGCTGTACGTCGAGGTCGCTCTGCGGCATAACATCTTTTTTTATACTCAATACAATTACTCCCAGTCGCCGATGGCGGTCATGTTGATTTTGTCTTTCGGGCAAATCGGCGGCCCGTAGTGCATAAAGGCTTTCAACATCGGCACCGTAAATCCGCACACCCCAAACTTCGCCCAGGGGCGGGGAGAATCACTCACCACCCGACGCGGGATATTTAACCTCGCAGCTACTTCGTTAATCTTTTTTCAGCTTCATCGCTAAGGTGCAGGTAATTACAATCCAAATACGGCCCCTTACTTTTGTAAAGAAACCAATCAGCAATAATGGTACGTGTTGCACAATCAAATACGCCAAGGTCTCGATCTGTAAGCAGGTAATTACAACTTCGGCTCCCTAGAATCCTGTGAAACTTAGTATTAGGTTTCGCTATGTGCTCGGGAAAAACATTGTGCCACTCGGGAAGTATAAATAGATCAGCACTCACTGTATTTTCATCGGGTATAAACACATCACCGCCCCACATGTCAGGCACATAGTTACCTGTATCCGGATCAGGTTCTGGCGGATACTCTTCAAAATCTAACCAACCTACGCGCACCTTAGTTAACCCGCGTATCCCACAGTCTGGACCTACAAGGCACAGTGCTTCTTGAGGAGACTTCCCCGTTGTATGACTTCGCCTAAGCTGCTCGTGGACCAGTCCTTTCCAAAGATCGAAGTCAGTAAACGGACACGAAATGGAATGGATGTCAGGTTGGGTAGCTAGCGTCAAGATGATCTGACGTTGTTCCGGTGTGAGGTTATAAGGATTTTTCATTTAGGTATGAATAATTATGGCTACTAAAAAATCATAGTCATCTCAGTTAAACGGTACTTTGCTTCCCATACGCCTCAAGCTCAAGAGGCGAACGTCCATAGCCTAAAACTTCAAGCTCAAGAAGATAGCGTTTTACAAACGCACTCCTACCCAATCGCTCAATCTTCTCAAGCACCTGAGGGCTAGGTGACTCAAGTGCTCGGCTTTCCTCTGGTCTTGAGAATGATGTGCTCATAAATTTTGTAGGTAAAGTTGTAACGTAAATTCAAGAACCTCAGTAGTAAAGGAAACAATTTCAGGTTCACTACTCGCCCGCGGCCCAGCTATATTTAACACTTGTATTGCATCTGAGTCTAACCATGTCTCAATTGCGTGCCGCCAATCCAACGCAGGATAAATATGCAGACATGGTTTACCAAATGCTTGTGCGAATACTTGCGTTTGTCTGCTACCACTAGTCAAAACAGACGCAATGCTAATAATCAATGTTGCGTCACTATCCATTACATTTGCTTTTGTGCGTGCTCAATCCCGTGAGCTATTGCCCAATCTAGCGCTGCACGATCTGCACCTGTCTGACCGCCGGATACGATTTTCATGATTGAGTTTACGCTTAGGTCTT
>CALFXX010000172.1 GCA_937952975.1 uncultured Alcaligenaceae bacterium | reverse complement strand
CGGCACGCGAAAACTTAAGTTATCAATCAACAGGCGATCGCCAAAGGCTTTACTAACATTTACGAACTCGATCGCTTCGTTACCTAGGCGATCAGCCACAGGGATGAAGATTTCTTGAGTCTCGTTACGCTTTTGATATTCGTGCGACGACAACTCTTCAAAACGCGCCATACGCGCCTTGGATTTTGCCTGACGACCCTTAGCGTTTTGACGTACCCACTCAAGTTCTTTTTTGATCGTCTTTTGGCGTGCCGATTCGGTCGACTCTTCGGTTTTTAAACGAGCATCTTTTTGCTCAAGCCACGAACTGTAATTGCCTTTCCAGGGGATACCATGCCCGCGGTCAAGCTCAAGAATCCATTCAGCAGCGTTATCTAAAAAATAACGATCGTGAGTCACGCCCACCACGGTGCCTGGAAACTTAGACAAGAATTGCTCAAGCCACTCAACGCTTTCTGCGTCTAAGTGGTTGGTGGGCTCGTCAAGTAAGAGCATGTCCGGCTTAGACAGCAACAGACGGCACAAAGCGACACGACGCTTTTCACCGCCCGAGAGCTTGCGCACGTTGGCATCCCATGGTGGCAGGCGCAAGGCGTCCGCCGCGATTTCCATCTGGGTTTCAATATCGTCTGAGCCGCTTGAAGCCGCCGCGGCGATCACCGATTCGAGTTCAGCTTGCTCTGCTGCCAACGCATCAAAATCGGCATCAGGCTCGGCATAGGCTGCATACACAGCATCCAAGCGCTTACGCGCGGCAACGACAGCACCTAAACCTTCTTCAACCGCTTCGCGTACGGTATGGTCTGGATTGAGCTTAGGCTCTTGTTCCAGATAACCAATGTTCAGCCCAGGCATCGGTACGGCTTCGCCTTCGATCTCTTTATCGACACCGGCCATAATCTTAAGCAGCGTCGATTTACCCGACCCGTTTGTACCCAGCACGCCAATCTTGGCGCCCGGAAAAAACGATAACGAAATATCGCGCAAAATCTGACGCTTAGGGGGCACGGTCTTGCCGACGCGGTGCATGGTGTATACGTACTGGGCCATTTGGTTTGTCGCTCTAGTGAAAATAATCGATGGTGTCTATTGTAGAGCTTGGGGCGGGGCTTAGGGGACAGGCTTACGGCTATGATGGTGACTCGTCAGGTTTTACGCTCGGGCGCCCGCCTGCCTGATTAATAGACCCTAAAATTGAGGATTGGGCGATCCGGGCGTGTTTCACAGACTCCAGAATATGCCTTCCGTTCTTTGTGACGAGTACTTCTCTTTAACTTTTGCCCTGTTTGGGCCCTGCCCTTTATGACGACACCTGACCTAACGCTGCGCTTTACAGAACAAGAGCTCTTAATGCTGGGTAAAACCGCAGATGGCTTAAGCGCCTATATGGGCAAGTCGGTGCTAGCCGAAGTTGGGCTCGATGACGACGCCGAATGGGTGATTTTTGCGATTCCGCTAGGGGTAGACGAAAAACCCGACGAAACGGCCATGCATGTACAGATGGGCGGCCCAGGTGCGCGGTTTGTGGGCGGGCGAGGCGGGCTGGATCTGGATACCGAGGTCTACGATTGCCAATACCTGTGGTCTATCCAAATCACCGAGGACCCAGAAGCGCGTTTTGTGCGCTTGGATCACAACGGCGACGAGTTTGATTTTTCGAATGAACTGGCTGAATTACTGCCTTTTGAACTTTCAGACGAAGAGTTACCCGACCCTGACCTTGAACTGCTTGAAGACTTAGGTGATGATGAGTTGGATGATGTGGGGTTTGAGGACGACGTCGGCGGCTTGAAACCGCCCAAGGGGCCTTTGCATTAGCCCATCTCCCAGCCCTGCACCACCCCATGACAAGCCACTTGGATACCTTTGAAGTTTTGCATCGTAGGGGCTTCAGCTTTGCACTGCTCTCGCGCGTGCGGGCAGCGGGGATGAAAGGTGCAGCCTGAGGGTGGGTTTAGGGGATTGGGGACCTCGCCTGCAACGGGCGTGCGGGACTTGCCCTGGCCGGTCAGATCGGGGATCGCTGCAAGCAACAGGCGGGTGTAGGGATGCTGAGGCGTTTCAAACAGGGCGTCGCGATCTGCGATCTCAACGATGCGCCCTAAGTACATCACCCCGACGCGATCAGCCACGTGATGTACAACCGCTAGGTTGTGCGAGATAAACAAATAGGTCAGGCCCAGCCTGCGCTGCAGGTCTTTCATGATATTCAAGACCTGCGCCTGCACTGACACATCTAGCGCAGAGGTTGGCTCATCACACACTAAAAACTCTGGGTTCACCGCAAGCGCACGTGCGATCGAAATACGTTGGCGCTGCCCGCCCGAAAACTGATGGGGATAACGGCCTTGGTCGCTAGGATGAAGACCCACTTGGGTGAGTAGAGCACCAACACGCTCGTCGCGTTCGGCTGCACTCAATTGCGTATGCGCGAGCATCGGTTCGGCAATGATGCGCCCGACCCGCCACCGCGGATTCAAGCTTGCATACGGATCCTGAAAAATCATTTGCAAACGCTTGCGCAACGCCAAACCTTTGCGCCCTTTCATATTTGATAAGGGTTGCCCGTCAAACGTAATTGATCCGTGCGTCAGTGGATATAGTCCCACTAACAAACGTGCAATGGTGGATTTACCACAACCCGATTCGCCAACTAAGGCAAGCGTCTCGCCTTTACGAATCGAAAACGATACGCCATCGACTGCGCGCAACACACTGCGTGGCTTACGCGCTAAGACGCGCTCAAGCCAGGGGGATGACACGTCAAACCAGCGAGCGGCGTTTTTGACTTCGATCAGCGGGCGTTGTTCTGACGCAGACTCTACATCCACACGATCAGCGTTCATGTTTCTCAACCTCTGCGTGCAACCAACAGGCCACCTGCGAATTTCCAAGTGTTTTAAGCTCAGGGCGCTCGCGTTTGCAACGCTCCATTACCTTCACACATCTTGGATTAAACGCGCACCCTTGTGGAATCACGTTTAAGCGCGGCATAGTGCCATCAATCTGCACTAAGCGCTCTACGTGCTGATGAATGGATGGAATTGAACCCATTAAGCCGACCGTATACGGATGTCGTGGCGCATGGATGACGTCATGCACTTTGCCAACTTCAGCGATACGACCCGCGTACATCACCACCACACGATCAGCAGTCTCGGCAATCACGCCCATGTCGTGGGTGATCAGCATGACCGCAGCACCCTGTTCGCGGCAGAGCTTTTTAAGCAATTCAATAATCTGCGCTTGAATCGAAACATCGAGCGCAGTGGTGGGTTCGTCAGCCACGATCAGCTTAGGCTCGGCCGCTAACGCCAAAGCAATCACCACACGCTGACGCATACCGCCTGAAAACTGATGGGGATAGTGATCGATGCGCTCGCGCGCCGCAGGGATTCCAGTGGCCTCAAGCAATTCAATCGCGCGCTTACGTGCTTGGGACCAAGTAAGTGGCAAGTGCGTCACAATAGTTTCAGTGAGCTGATGCCCGACGGTGTATAACGGATTCAACGACGTCAGCGGGTCTTGAAAAATAGCACCAATCTCACGCCCACGAATTTTGCGCATGTGATCGTCTGGCAATTGATCAATACGTCGCCCAGCCAAAAAAATCTCGCCTCCAGAGATACGCCCTGGCGGCTCAAGCAGACCAATGATTGCGGCACCCGTCAAAGATTTGCCCGCGCCCGACTCGCCCACAACGCCCACAACCTCGCCCGCTGCGATGCTGAACGAAACCTCGTTTAAGGCCTTCAGTGTGCCGTGGCGCGTGGTGAATTCAACACTTAGGTTTTTGACTTCAAGAATGTTTGACATCAGGCGGCTCAACTTAAGCGCGGGTTCAAGGCATCACGCAGCCAATCCCCCAATAAATTGACCGACAACACCAGCAATACAAGCGCCGCCCCTGGAAAAATCGTAATCCACCATTCGCCCGAAAATAAAAAATCATTACCGATTCGAATTAAGGTGCCAAGCGAAGGCGACGTGGGAGGAACTCCAACCCCCAAAAATGAGAGTGTTGCCTCAGTGATGATGGCCGAAGCCAGATGAATCGTAGCCAAAACAAGCACAGGTCCCAAAACGTTTGGTAATACATGTCTAAACATAATGACGGGCGGCGAGATGCCGATCACCCGAGCGGCTTGCACATACTCGCGATTTTTTTCAACGAGCGTTGAACCACGCACGGTCCGGGCATACTGAGGCCAACCTGCCAAGGCTATCGCACCGATTAAAACGGGAAACGCAATCACCTCGTGCATATCACCGGGCACTACGACACGCGCCACACCGTCAATCAGTAGCGCAATCAGGATCGCTGGAAACGATAGCTGCACATCAGCAATTCGCATGATCAAGGCGTCAACACGCCCACCGGCATAGCCAGAGATCAAACCCAGAACAACACCTAATAGCATTGCGCCAATGACTGCCGCCAAACCAATCAGCAAGGACACGCGTGTGCCATACATCAGCGCCGACAGCAGATCACGACCTTGACTGTCGGTGCCAAGCAGATACTCTTTGGTACCGTCAGGATGCCAAACCGGCGGCTTTAACGCATCGATCAAATTAATCGTCGCCAGATCAAAGGGATTGTGTGGCGCGAACACATCAGCACCGAACGCAGCAATTAACAACATAGCCAGCAGCACCGTTGCCACGATCGCAACCGGCGTGTGACGCCAAGACCAAGCCAGATCTCCATTCCAAAATTTAGCGAGGGCGGCGCGCATCAATGGCCCCCAGAATGCTTGCCCAATCCGGCCCGAAGACGCGGATCGACTGCAAAATACAAGAGATCAACAGTTAGGTTAATCACGACAAAAATCAGTGAAATTAAGCACAGGTACGCAGCCATCACAGGTATATCTGCAAACTGTACGGCCTGAATAAATAACAAACCCATGCCTGGCCACTGAAATACGGTCTCAGTGACAATCGCGAATGCGATGATTCCACCTAACTGAAGACCCATAATCGTAATCACTGGGACCAAGGTGTTTTTCAGCGCATGACCAAAATGGATCGCGCGCTTGGTTAAGCCGCGTGCACGGGCAAACTTGATGTAATCGGTACGCAAGACCTCAAGCATCTCAGAGCGTACCAAACGCAACACAAGCGCCACTTGAAACAATGACAGGGTAACGGCTGGCAAGAGCAGATGCGTCCAGCCGCTTTTAGTCAAGAGGCCTGTCGACCACCAACCAAGCCTGATCGTGTCCCCCCGACCGTAGCTAGGCAACCATCCCAAAGACACCGAGAAAATCAAAATTAACAAAATACCAATTAAAAAGGTGGGGAGCGATACACCTAATAAAGAAAACGCCAATAGTGCCTGCGACAATTTGCCATCTCGTTTAAGCGCCGTGTAAACGCCCAAGGGAAGTCCGACCACCAAAGCAATCAATGCTGCCGCAACAGACAGTTCGAGCGTAGCGGGCAAGCGTTCACGCAAAAGCGTTGAAACTTTTTGCCCTTGACGCAACGACAAACCAAAATCGCCCTGCACGGCATTTACGACAAAATGATAGAACTGCACAAACACCGGGTCGCTCAGCCCAAGCTGTTCACGTAACCGGTCGCGTTCTGCGGGCGTAGCTTCTTGCCCGAGCATGATGGTGACGGGATCACCCACATACTGAAACAGAATAAACGCCAACAGAGCCACCGCGAGCATGACACCCACAGCCTGAATCAATCGACGCACAATAAAAGCAAACATGTATTCTCAAAAAAAACAGCACGGCACCACGAAGGTGCCGCGAGGAGAGATCTGTACTCAGTCGTGCGATATCAAACAAGCACTGACAGTAGTCGCACGGGCCTAATTAGGTTGGGTTGTACCCAAGCAAATCAGCGCCCGTGCCCTGAAAATTAATCGATCGTGATCCAATCCACAACAGGGCGGTTATCAGCCCGATGAATCGCGTTAACGTTTTTCTTCATCGCCCAAGGGATGATCTGATCGTGCAAAGGGATCATTCCAAAATCACTTTTCACAATGCCTAAAGCCTCATGAATCATAGCGGTGCGCTTTGGCGCATCGATTTCAGTTTGAATGGCATCGATCAGTTTATCGACCTTTGGATTTGAATAATTGCCATAGTTAAACGAACCGAAAGCGCCAGCCCCTTTGCTATGGATCAACGCCTCAAGCGAATAGAAGGCGTCAAAGGTTGGCACACCCCAGCCGAACAAATAAATGCTGGTGTCATTGCTGCCAACTTTCGGGAAAAACGTCGCACGCGGCATTGCATTCAATTTGGCCTTCATGCCTGCCTTTGCCCACATGGCAACCACAGCTTGGCAAATGGCCTCATCGTTGATATAGCGGTTGTTCGGGCAGTCGAGCGTAAATTCAAGATTATTTTCATAACCAGCCTCTTTCAATAATGCCTTCGCTTTATTCAAGTCGTAAGGCACGCGCTTGCCCAACTCAGGAGTCCAACCATTCACCTGAGGCGCAATCATGGTGCCGGTCGGCAATGACAACCCTCGCATCACCGCCTTTTTAATCGTTTCGATATCAATCGACAGATAAAGCGCCTCGCGCACACGGACATCGGCAAAAGGATTTTTACCCTTGATATTGCTGTATTTCAGCTCGGGGCTCGCAACATCCATCGCGATATAAATCGTGCGCTGCTCATTACCATCAAGCACTTTGACTTGCTGGCGCAGGCGATCTAAATCTTGCACTGCAGGGTCTAAAACAAAATCAACCTCACCCGATAGCAGGGCTGCCGTGCGCGTCGCGTTTTGTTTAATCGGCGTATAGACAATTTCAGTTACGTTGCCTTTTTTCGTTGGCTTACCCCACCAGTTCGCATTTTCAACGTAGACGGTCTTAATATCGACTTCGCGCGATTGCAGCATGTAAGGGCCTGTCCCCATTGCATTGCGCGCTGCAAAACTTTCTTCTTTTTTATTGAAGTCTTGCGGGGTCATCACGTTATTTTTTTCAGACCAGGCCTTACTCATGATGGCGAGTGTGGGCAACTGACGCAGTAACACGGGGTTCGGTCCGCCCTCGGTCGCGATCTCGACAGTTAAGGGATCAATCGCAGTGACCTTAGTAATCCCAGCCGCATACGATTTGAACTGCGATGATGGCGCTAAAGCGCGATTGATCGAGAAGACAACATCATCAGCGCTGAAAGCAGAACCATCATGAAACTTCACGCCTTCACGCAATTTAAAACGCCATACAGTCGGGCTCACTTGCTCCCATGCAGTCGCCAAGGCAGGCGCGAGCTCAAATTTTTCGTTGTACCGAAGCAGACCGTCATACACCCACAAGTTGGCCACAATATTCAGGCCTTCATTTTGCGAATGCGGATCAAGCGTCAAGATATCGCCCTGACTAGTCCATTTGAAGGTCTTAGCACTGCCTAACGTTGGCAGCAACAGCGCCGCGGCAAGCACGACGCAAAGAAGTGGACGGCGCATGATGATTTCCTTAAAGTGTCAGCTTAGCAATGTAGGATATTGCCGCACTGCGGCGAGTGCGTCAATGAAACCCTCGCTGCAAAGCTTCATACTAAGAGGTTTTCAGGGATTACCCTGACCTTGTGCCGTGCCGTCCTCCATCCTTCAGGTTGCTGCATTCGACCCGCGCTCTAGCAAGGCATCGACCACGACAGCACCTTCGCCAACCGCCCCCACCATCACCGGATTCAAATCAAGCGAAGCAATACTTGACCCAGCAGACAGCATCAAACGACCAACCGACACGGCGATCTGGGCAAAGGCCTGAACATCCATTGGTGCATCGCCCCTGACGCCGTCAAGCAAAGGCGCCATACGCAAGCCGCGCAGAGCCGTCTCAACCTGCTGAACACTAAAGGGCGGTAACAGCACTGCATAATCCTTGAGCGCCTCAACATACTTACCGCCTGCGCCGATCATCACCACTGGCCCAAACACCGGATCAAAGCGGGCACCCACCATGCATTCGTGACGCCCCCGACTCATCGCAGCCACAATAATCCCCTCGTGGCTCACCTTCATTTCTGCGAGTTTCTTGCGTTGCGATTCAAAGATCGTGGCGGCTGCGTCTGCATTTTGTACCCCTAACGCCACCAAACCGAATTCAGATTTATGTGGTACTTCGGCCGAACAAGCCTTGAGCACCACAGGCCCCCCAACTGAGACAAAGGCTTCGCGCACTTCAGCTGCTGTTTGACACAACTGATGCTTGACGATTGGTATGCCATGCTTGGCTAACAACTTCAAGGTTTGCGCCTCGCTGCAATACGCCCCCGAACCTTCGGGCACTTGAACCAGCTGCAAATCTTGCCAAGGTTCAAACGACTCGTTCATCAAGGCCGTATGCGCGGCTAACTGCCCCAGCACACCGACTGCTTCTGCTTCGTTCGCAAAGGTTGGAACACCCGCTGCGATAAAAGGCTTGGCCACCGTGTCTTGCCAGGCCGCAACCGCGACAGGCTTACCAGTAAGTGCCTCAAATTTAGCCGTATCGCGCGCAAACGCTTCGACGTCATAACCAGCACCTGCGACTGGAATATTGATAAAAAACATATCTGCCGACGGATCTTGCGCCACAGCAGGCAGCACTTCGCTAAAGAGGTTGCTGTTGGATAACAGCGCAGCGGTAATATCAATTGGATTTGTTGTGGTCGCAAACCCCGGCAACGAAGTTGCAACAGCCTTCTGTGTCGACTCTGCCAAGACCGCAAGCGCGAGTCCATTTTCTTCAGCGGCATCGGCACCCATCACACAGCTGGCACCTGAATTACTGATCACGACCAGCCGATTGCCCGTTGGGCGCCAGCCTTTTAAATAAGCCTGAGCACAAAGCGCCTGCGCATGCGGATCGCGCACGCGCCAGATCCCATGCTTTTTAAAGAAGGCATCGACCACACGTTCTTCGTTGGCCAGCGAACCCGTGTGGGTCGACGCTGCCTGT
>CALFXX010000171.1 GCA_937952975.1 uncultured Alcaligenaceae bacterium | reverse complement strand
GCTCTTCCGATCTCTCGGCCAAGGCGTGAAGCGTATTTTTATGAAAATGCGCGACGCGTGGTGCTTTGTCCAAGGGGACCAACGCTCTTTGGCGCTCGGGGTCTTGCGTTGCAACGCCCGTCGGACAGCGCCCAGTATGGCATTGTTGAGCTTGAATGCAGCCAACAGCAAACATAAACGCGCGCGCGCTGTTACACCAGTCAGCGCCGAGGGCAAAGGCACGTGCCATATCAAAGGCCGAAACGATTTTTCCTGAGGCGCCAATTTTGATGCGGTCGCGCAGATTCAGACCAACCAACGTGTTGTGTACCAATCGAATGGCCTCGCGAAGCGGTGTACCAACATGATCCACAAACTCAATCGGTGCGGCACCTGTGCCGCCTTCTGAGCCATCGACCACAATGAAGTCTGGCGTGATCCCTGTTTTGACCATTGCTTTGGCGATTGCAAACCACTCCCAGGCGTGGCCGATGCAGAGTTTGAAGCCCACCGGTTTGCCACCCGACAGTGTGCGTAGACGCTGAACAAAATGCAAAAGACCCACCGGGCTATCAAATTCAGAATGGGCGGAAGGTGAGTTGCAGTCTTCGCCAATTTTTACACCGCGAGCCGCGGCGATTTCAGCTGTGACCTTGCTGCCTGGCAAAATGCCGCCATGGCCCGGTTTTGCACCTTGCGACAGCTTGATTTCAATCATCCGAACTTGAGGTAGCGAGGCGTTGGCGACAAAGTGCGATTCTGAAAAACGTCCTTGCTCGTCGCGGCAACCAAAGTAGCCCGAGCCAATATTCCAGATCAAGTCGCCACCCGGTTGGCGGTGGTAACTACTGATGCCGCCTTCGCCCGTGTCATGCGCAAAACCTCCAAGTTTTGCGCCTTCGTTCAAGGCAAGAACGGCGTTTGCGCTCAGCGCGCCAAAGCTCATCGCCGAAATATTGAGCACTGATAAGTGAACCGGCTGCGTACAGTCTGGGCCGCCGACAGTTACGCGAAAGTCTGTTTCAGTGATCGTCGATGGTGCAAGAGAGTGGTTAATCCATTCATATTGTTCATCGTAGACATTGAGCTGCGTGCCGAACGGGCGTTTATCGATTTCTTGCTTCGCCCGTTGATAGACCAGCGAACGGCTCGCGCGTGAGAAGGGCGCCTCATCGGTGTCATTTTCAAAAAAATATTGACGAATGGCAGGGCGTAAGTCTTCGAACAAATAACGTAGGTGCCCGATGATAGGGTAATTGCGCAATATTGCATGGTGCGTTTGTGTCAAATCATGCAGGCCAAGTGCACACAAGCCCCAGGCACTCGCGGCAATCAACCACCACAGCGCGGGGTCTGCACCTTGTAGCGCTAAATAGGGGGCTACGGCTGCGAACGCCAGTGCGATCCACAAGGCTAAATAGCGAAACAACAGTAAGGCCATCAGAGGCTCCGGTTTAGGCTGCTGAAGAGTGGTGCTTCACACGAATACGGCTTCACACGAATACGGCTTCACACGAATAGGGCTTCATCAGGCAGCGTGAATCGTATAATTTTCTTTCTTGGAGAAAGCATGTCAACGTCCGATCATAGATCTGAAATGCCCATCGATCAAAGCCTCGTGCCTCAGGCGTCTGAGGCGTCAGGGCAGCACGAAGAGAGCCTCTGGCGGCTTGAATTAGGCGATTGGTCGACCCTGCAGGCTAGTGCTGCGCCAATTCGGCTCGAAGTATTTGTGCACGAGCAACAGGTTCCCCTTGAAGAAGAGATTGATGCGATGGATGCCGTGTGCGTGCATGCAGTGGCGTTTGATACCCAGGGGTGTGCGTTGGCAACGGGTCGTTTACTGCCGGATGGTCATATTGGACGGATGGCGGTACGCAAAACTGCACGCGCTCGGGGCCTAGGGAGCGCCGTGCTGAACGCGTTAACGCAGCAAGCGCGGCAAAAGGGATTTGTTGAAGTGGTGCTGTCGGCTCAGACCCATGCCAAGGGGTTTTATCTGCGCCATGGCTTTGTGCCTGAGGGCGTCGAATATCTGGATGCAAATATTCCGCATATTTTGATGCGCAAAACGCTTTAGCGCTTGAGCTTACAAACAAAAAAGCCTCGAAAATTCAGAGTGAATTTTGAGGCATTGTCATAAAAGCCAGGTACTTTATGCTTTACACTTCGGTGGTGCCCAGGAGAGGACTCGAACCTCCACACCTTTCGGCACACGGACCTGAACCGTGCGCGTCTACCAATTCCGCCACCTGGGCCAAACTTGTATTCAAACAGCCACGCATTATAAGCGAGATTTTAGCTTTGGCAAAACGCCTCCCTCCAAATATCAAGAACACTCGCAGCGCGACTGTATCCCCTGAAAAAATCCCTGATTTTGATCCCGATGTTCCTAGTCGCGAGCAAATTCTAGAAGTTCTACGCTTGGCACCTGCGCCACTCTCTCCTGAGGATCTGGCCGCTCGCATGGACTTAAGCCGCGAAGAAACCTTGATCGGTTTTGATCGCAGAATCGCTGCCATGGAGCGTGATGGGCAACTGTTACCCAATCGCAAGGGCGTGCTGTTACTGGCCAATAAGCTCGACTTTGTGGCCGGGCGTGTACAAGGTCATCGCGACGGTTTTGGCTTTTTGGTAGCAGATGCCGGCGGCCAAGATATATTTTTGTCGCCGCGCGAAATGCAAAAGGTGTTGCACGGCGATCGCGTGCTGGTCAAACCAACTGGCGAATATCGCGGCAAACCCGAGGGCACGATTGTTGAGGTGCTTGAGCGTCGCACCAACCGTTTAGTGGGACGTTTTTTAAATGAACGAGGCATGACGATTGTCGTGCCCGAAGACCAGCGGATCAAGCATGATGTGTTGATCCCACCGGGTGACACCGGCGGAGCCCAACACGGGCAGGTTGTATCTGTTGATATTATCGAACAGCCCTCGCGTCATAAACAGCCGTTAGGCCGTGTCGCAGAAATTTTGGGCGAAATTGACGACCCAGGCATGGAGATCGAAATTGCGGTGCGCAAGTTCGATGTGCCGGTTGATTTCTCAGAAGCGGCCTTGCGCCAGACTGAAAAACTACCAGACGCAGTACGCGCCGCTGATTTAAAAGATCGTGTTGATTTGCGCGATGTGCCATTTATCACGATTGACGGTGAGGATGCGCGCGACTTTGATGACGCGGTGTATTGCGAGCAGGTGGATATGGGCGAGGCGCGTAAGCGTCCAGCGTGGCGACTGCTTGTGGCCATTGCCGACGTCAGCCATTACGTGACGCCCGAAGATGCACTTGATGAAGCGGCGCGTGAGCGCGGAACCAGCGTGTATTTTCCGCGTCGGGTGATTCCGATGCTGCCCGAAAAACTGTCAAATGGCTTGTGCTCGCTCAAGCCCTCGGTCGATCGCCTGGTATTGGTGTGCGACATGGTGATCCCGCTGTCGGGTGCCAAAGCCGGGACGGTGTCTGCTTATCAGTTTTATAACGCGGTGATTCATTCGCACGCGCGCACCACCTACAACCAGGTCTGGGAATCACTGCAACAGCCTCAAGGGCCGGTTGCGCGCAGCTTTGCGAGTGTGATGCCTCAAATCAATGGGCTGTATGCGTTATTTCAAGTGCTGGCGCAAGGTCGCAAAGAACGTGGCGCCATCGACTTTGACACGGTTGAGACAAAAATCGTGTGTAACGAGTTAGGTCGCATTGAAAAAATCATTGGTGTTACGCGTAATGACGCCCATCGCTTGATCGAAGAGTGCATGCTTGCCGCCAATACGTGTGCAGCCGATTTCATGTTGCGCAGCAAACACATTGGGTTGTATCGCGTGCATGAGGGCCCCACGCCCGAAAAACTGCAATCCTTGCGTGAGTTTTTGAAAACGCTTGGGCTGAGCCTGGGTGGCGGCGCAGATCCGACAGCGGCCGACTACGGTGCCTTGCTGGATAAGGCGCGTGCGCGCCCTGACTACGGCCTCTTGCAAACGATGTGTTTGCGGTCGATGCAGCAGGCTATTTATGGGCCTGATAACGCCGGTCACTTTGGCTTGTCTTATCCAGCCTATACCCACTTTACGTCCCCGATTCGTCGCTACCCAGATCTGATGACGCATCGCGTGATCAAAGCCTTGCTCAACAGCCAGCGTTATCAACCTGTGTTGCAGGGCTTTGCCTCGGCGCCTGGTGCCACGCTGCGCGAATACGAACACGATCTCTGGGAAAAAATCGGCTTGCTGCTCTCGGGTACCGAACGGCGCGCTGATGACGCTTCGCGCGACGTCGAGGCTTGGCTCAAGTGCTGGTTTGTGAAAGAGCGTGTTGGCGAGGTGTTCAGTGGTCGGGTCACCGGCGTAGCAAGCTTCGGCATCTTTGTCACCCTCGATACCCTGCACGTCGAGGGCCTGGTGCATGTCTCAGAGCTGGGTACCGAGTATTTTCAATTTAACGACGCGATGCACGAGCTGCGGGGTGAGCGCACGGGTTTACGCTATCGCTTGACTGATGCCGTGCAAGTACAGGTGGCGCGCGTCGATCTCGAGGCACGACGAATCGAGTTCAGGCTCGTCACCGGAACCACCTTTGATGCCTTGCGTCGAGCCGCGACCCGGGTCGAAGAGCCGGCCGCCAGACGTGTTAAAAAAGCAGCCGCGCCCAAGCCACCAGAACTTAAAGGGCAAATTGCCAAAGTACGTCGGGCACAGGCCAAAAAAACTGCCAAGCAAGACACCGCACGCACGCCAAAGAAGGCAGTGCGCACAGGTAAAAGTGTTGGTTTAAAAAAATCTGCCCGTAAAGGGCGTTAGGAAAACGAATGGCTGCAACTCAAATGCTGGCGGGCTTTCACGCGGTGATCGCGCGCTTGCGTCAGGCTCCTGAATCGATTCGCGAAGTCTATGTCGAGGCGCAACGACGCGATAAGCGTATGCAAGCCTTGATTGCCAGTGCCACGCAGGCGGGGCGTCCCGTCCATCCCGTGTCAGCCGATCGCCTGGACGGTTTGACCGGAGGCTCGAGGCACCAGGGTGTGGTCGCCGTAGCCGACGTGCGTAAACTGGCCGATGACTTGGATGAGGTGCTGGAGGGGGTGCAAGGGCCTGCCTTATTGCTCATTTTGGATGGCGTGACCGATCCGCATAACCTGGGTGCTTGCTTGCGTACCGCCGACGCTGCAGGAGTGCACGCGGTTGTTGCACCCAGAGATCGCGCGGTTGGCTTGAATACCACCGTGCAGCGGGTTGCGTGCGGTGCTGCTGAATCGGTGCCGTACCTCATGGTGACGAATCTGGCACGCACGATGCGCGAGTTAAAAGACCGCGACTTGTGGCTTGTAGGTACCGACGATACGGCGACACAAAGCATTCATCAAACCGACGGTAAGCGTTCGATGGCGTGGGTGATGGGTGCTGAAGGCGAAGGGATGCGCCGACTGACGCGTGAAACCTGCGACGAGCTGGTCACAATTCCGATGCTCGGCAGTGTAGAAAGCCTGAATGTCAGTGTGGCGACGGCTGTGT
>CALFXX010000170.1 GCA_937952975.1 uncultured Alcaligenaceae bacterium | reverse complement strand
CGACCATCCCCGCTTTTTTTATTCAAACTGTGATTGCTCAAATCAAAGGTAAAACTGTATTTACCGCTGAGTTTGGCCCAGCTGTATCAAAAGATCCATTTCTGAATTTTAAAATCAAGGGTGCCGCAAAAGGCGATGAAATCGTCGTCGACTGGGTAGACAACTCGGGCGATAAACGCAGCGATAAAGCCAAAATCACCTGATACATCTACAGTTTGATTTTTACGGCGCCTCGACCTTGGATCTAATCATGCAAAAGAAATACGCTCACTTCCTCTGTGCAAGCCTACTCAGCCTGAGCTCGGCTTTGGTGTTTGCGCAAACTGCAAGCGATGAGATTGCGAAATATCGCGAAATGATTGCCGACGGCAATCCCTCAGAGCTTTATGAGATGGCGGGCGAAGAACTGTGGAAAAAACCCGCAGGACCTAAACAGGCAACACTCGAAAAGTGTGACCTTGGTCTGGGTCCAGGCGTCGTTCATGGCGCAGCCGCTCAGCTGCCACGCTATTTCAAAGATACTGATCGCGTGCAAGATCTTGAATCACGCTTGATGACCTGCATGCAGACCCTTCAAGGGATCGCGCAAACAGATGTTATCAACGGCTCGTTTGGTAAAGGCGTACGCAAAGATCTTGAGGCCGTTGTCGCCTATATTGTGACGCACTCAAAGGACATGAAGATTAACGTGCCCGCCACCCATCAAAAAGAAAAAGAGATGGTTGCACTTGGAAAAAAAATGTTTTTTTTCCAGGGAGGTCCGATGGATTTCTCGTGCGCCTCATGTCACTCGGCAAGTAATCAGCGCATTCGACTGCAAGACTTGCCTGATCTGACGACGCAAGCAGGTGCAGCGGCAGGCTGGGGCTCATGGCCAGCCTATCGCGTCTCAAGCGGAGAGTTCTGGACCATGCAACGCCGTCTGAATGATTGTTTTAGACAACAACGGATGCCTTTCCCGATTTACGGTTCAGACGTCACGATTGCGTTGTCAATTTTCATGGCAAACAAAGGCGATGGCGGTACCGTTCAAACACCCGGCCTCAAACGCTAAGTCAGACAGCACAGATCAGGATACTCACATCTATGAACACCCTATACGTTCGTTACTGCACGACCGCCGTCTTGCTCAGCTGCCTGTCATTTGGTGCACTGGCACAAACTGCCGACCCAAAGTTTGAGGCCATGCTCAAAGAGGGCTTTCGCGCCGAAGGTATTGCTGGACTTGATCGCCTAGAACAAGACACAATTCAAGCGCTGTGCTCAGACCCAGAAGTTCGTCAGACTCATGCTGCGCAAAAAGCTTTAATTGAAGAGCAAAGCAAGGCGATGGCAGCAATTAAACCGCCAACTGACGGAAAATATTTGGGTAGCTGGAAAGCGGGCGAAGCCGTTGCACAAAGCGGTCGAGGTGCAACGTGGTCAGACACCACCAAAGCACCTAATGGCGGTGGCTGCTACAACTGCCATCAAATCAGCAAGCAAGAAATTTCGCATGGCAACATTGGTCCGTCGCTGACAGGCTACGGCAAAACGCGCGGCACCAGCGAAGCGATTTTGACCTACACCTGGAATCGCATCAATAACTCTAAGGCCTATAACGCCTGCAGCAATATGCCCCGTATGTCGCATTTCAATTTGCTGACTGAACAACAGATTAAAGATGTGATGGCCTTGCTGCTTGACCCAGAGTCGCCCGTAAATAAATAACCTTAGGGCTCTGCTGTCTGAGCCTCAGGCATCGCTCGAAGCCGCCTATGGCAATGCGGGCCCAAGGTTTAGGTCTGCTCTGTTATCCCCCGGATCTCGACTGGCTTAGACCCAACGACAATTGGATGGCATAAAGATGAATCGTAGAGAATTTTTGCAATTGTTGGCGATTGCTTCTGCTGGCGGCTTAGCTTTGCAATCAAGCGCAACTTCGGCACAAGCGGCAGCAAATGCCTTCTACGACCTACCTAGATTTGGCAATGTGCATTTGCTGCACTTTACTGATTGTCATGCTCAACTCAATCCCATTTATTTTCGCGAACCCAATGTCAATCTTGGTTTTGGTGGTCAGTTGGGTAAAGCGCCGCATTTAGTCGGTGAGCATCTACTCAAAGCTTTCGGTATCACGCCTGGTACGCGCGACGCTTACGCCTTTACCTATCTAGATTTTGAAGCGGCCGCAAAGAACTACGGAAAGGTCGGTGGCTTTGCTCACTTAGCAACTCTAGTCAAGCGGCTCAAGGCCTCTCGCCCTGGAGCTTTATTGCTCGATGGCGGAGATACCTGGCAAGGCTCGGGCACCTCGCTATGGACAAACGGGCAAGACATGGTTGACGCTTGCCTGGCAATGGGTGTTGACGTTATGACGGCGCACTGGGAAATGACCCTAGGAGAAAAGCGCGTTCAAGAAATCGTAGAGAAAGATTTCAACAACAAGGTTTCTTTTTTAGCGCAAAACATCAAGACGACAGACTTTGGAGATCCGGTTTTTGAGGCTTACACCCTCAGAGAAATGAACGGCGTATCGGTCGCAATTATCGGCCAGGCGTTTCCGTATACACCAATCGCCAACCCTCGCTATATGATCGAAAACTGGACCTTCGGTATCGAAGAAGAGAACATGCAGAAGGTGGTGGATGAGGTGCGTGACAAAGGCGCAAAAGTTGTAGTGCTGCTTTCGCACAATGGCATGGATGTCGATCTCAAGATGGCCGGTCGCGTGCAAGGGATCGATGCGATCTTAGGCGGACACACCCATGATGGCGTTCCTGCTCCAATTAAGGTCAGCAACAAAGGGGGCGTGACCCTCGTCACTAACGCAGGGTCAAACGGAAAATTTTTAGGCGTACTGGATTTTGACGTGAAAGCGGGCAAGGTTTCAGACGTGCGCTACAAGTTAATGCCTGTGTTCTCAGACTTACTGCCTGCCGACCCAGAGATGTCAGCCCTCATCAAAAAAATGCGCAGCCCTTACGAGACCAAGCTGACAGAGCCACTTGCCGTCACGGAAGGTCTACTGTATCGCAGGGGTAACTTTAACGGCAGCTTTGATCAGCTGATTCTTGATGGACTGATGGCCGTTAAAGATGCGCCGATTGCTTTTTCACCCGGTTTTCGCTGGGGTACGTCTTTATTGTCGGGGCAAACGATCACAATGGAACACCTGCTTGATCAGACCGCAATTACCTACCCCTACACCACAACGACACTCATGAAAGGTGAAATGCTCAAGACGATTCTTGAAGATGTCGCCGACAACCTGTTTAATCCTGATCCCTATTATCAGCAGGGCGGTGATATGGTGCGCGTGGGTGGACTGCAGTACGCAATCGATCCAACCGCTGGAGCCGGAAAACGTATTTCAGATATGCGCCTAGACGGTAAGCTCATCGATGCAGAGGGCACCTATAAGGTCGCAGGCTGGGCGCCCGTTTCAGAAGAAGCCAAGCAGGCGGGGGGTGAACCCATATGGGACTTGATGAGCCGTTACTTAAAAGGTATCAAGACAGTCAAGGCGAGTCCGTTAAATATGCCAACAATTAAAGGCACGAGCAATAATCCAGGCCTCGCGTAAACTCGTTTTACGCGAGGCCAGTTCGCACGTAACCTTTAGACTATTTTAATTTCTACCCGCGCCCGTAGCGCGTTATTTGACCGTTGAGGCTTCTCATGTTTGTAAAACTCAAACAAATCGTCTGTGCCATGCTCTTGCTGCTTGGAGTGTTAAGTGCGGGCTCTGTAGCTGCGCAATCTAGCGTGGTCTATCACATCGATAACGCTGCGATGCAAGGTTTAAAAGGCCTGCGCAATATTCGCAACCACCTTGACGTGGCACCGAACACAAAAATCATCGTGGTCACCCATGCCGAAGGGGTTGACCTTCTGATGGATGGCGCGAAAGATGAAAAAAATGCCGTCGAATATGCACCGTTGATCGCTGCACTCAAATCCCGCGGTGTGCGCTTTGAAGTCTGCGAAATTACACTGAAGAATCGCAAACTCAACAAAGATCAATTTATTCTAGACGCCGACTTTACGCCCTCAGGTGTCGTGCGCATCGCTGACCTGCAGTTTCAAGAAAAATACGCCTACATCAAACCTTAGTCAAAAAAGTTTATTGGCCGTATTTTTTTAATTCAAATAGATCTGCATCGACCATCAGGCCAAACTCCTTTTGAACCACCTTGCCTTGCGGATTAACAACATAGAGTTCTGGAATACCCCGCCGCTTGCCAAGTGTTGCTGACCACTCTGGCGTCATCATGGCGGTCAGAAAAGACCAGGCATGTTCTTCGGCATAATTTTTGGCGCTGAACTCGTCGCGGTCAACCGAAAGCGCCACGATAAGGGCTTTATCCGGTGACAGTTGCGGTGCAAGTTTTTGTAGATTGAGATTTTGCTTATGGCAGTAGGGGCACCACGAGGCCCATACTTGAATAATCAAATACTTTCCGGTCAACTGTTCGACGGTAACTGGTTGACCACTCAGCGAAGTGAGCCCTGCGATACGAACCGTTTGGCCCACCTCAACAGCACGCGCGAACTGCCCGCTTGCGCAAAAAAGCAAGATCAGACTGAGACAACAGCTGCGTAGCATGTTCATAGGCGTTCGGTATCGGACGGGCTAGAGTAGAGAACTCAATAATCAATAATCAGTGATCAATAACCGACAGTCAAGTTACGAGATGTTAAAACCAGTTGGTGATCAGACTCAAAGATTAGACGGCTTTCGAAATAACGACTTCACAAAACAGCATTTATTATATATT
>CALFXX010000169.1 GCA_937952975.1 uncultured Alcaligenaceae bacterium | reverse complement strand
ACTGTAATCAGCGTTGATATTCATTTTATTTTTTGAATTTCAGATATTGAACAACATAGGCAAGCATAATAAGCTAGTTGAATGTATGCTCGAAAATAGAAGTGAGCATGACTATTGTCGTAATTCAGAACATCCAATTCATTCATAACTATTAGGGTGCCTTATGTCAGACACGTCAGATACACAGAAAAATCTTGGTAAAAAGGTGATGCTTCCTGCAATCTTGGGAAATCTTCTTGAGTGGTACGACTTCGCGGTATACGGCTTTCTGGCCGCAATCATCGGAAAAAACTTTTTTCCAAATGCGAATGAAATTGTTCAGCTCTTGTCTGCTTTTGCCGCTTTTGGTGTCGGTTTTTTAGTGCGCCCCTTAGGCGCAGTCATTATCGGACGTATTGGTGACGTAAAAGGTCGTAAAACATCGTTGACCTTAACGATGTTTCTGATGGCAGCTGGTACGGTGGCGATTGGCTGTTTGCCCACGTTTCAAAGTATCGGCTTACTTGCCCCAATCCTATTGGTGTTGGCTCGTTTAGTTCAAGGGTTTTCAGCCGGCGGCGAATGGGCGGGTGCGACTGCCTTTATCGTAGAGTGGGCGCCCGAGAAGAGGCGTGGTTTTTTTGGGAGTCTGCAGCAGTCAACCGTTGCCGCTGGTCTGTTAATGGGCTCGTTGGTTGCAGCATTTTTAAATAGCGTACTGACAACAGAGCAAATGCTCGACTGGGGCTGGCGTTTGCCCTTTCTCTTAGGCGCGATCTTAGGCCCAGTGGGGCTTTATATGCGACGCAACCTCGAAGAGACGCCCGCTTATCGCGAGGCAAAAAAAGTTGAACAAACGACTGTTAAACCAAGTACTGGTGCAGCGATCACCATGGCGAGTAAAGTGTTTGGCTTCACGGTGCTCTGGTCGATTGCGTTCTATATCTTGTTGGCTTACATGCCCACCTTCACACAAAAGTATGCGGGGTTAACTGCAGCCAATTCGCTCTGGTCCAATTCCCTAGGTTTGATCGTTCTTATTTTAGTGATTCCGCTTTGCGGCCATCTTTCTGACAAGTGGGGACGCAAACCATTGCTGATCGCCGGTTGTGTCTGTTTTATTGTTCTGCCCTACCTACTTTTCAGTGTCATGGTTGCGAGCCCGGGGTTGCAAACTGTGATTTGTGTGCAGATTGTGTTTGCGTTGATGATCTCGTTGTTAAGCGGGCCGGGGCCTGCTGCTGTTGCAGAGATTTTCCCGACCAGCATCCGCTCGACCTGGATGTCAACGGGCTACGCTTTGGGTAACGCGGTATTTGGCGGCTTTGCACCGTTCATTGCAACCTGGTTGATTGCGAATACGGGTTCACCGATTTCGCCAACCTACTATTTAAGCGCCTCTGCCGTGGCTGCGGTGTTTGTCGTGTTCTCTTTCAAAGAGACTGCGAAAGAGAAACTTGCTTAGCATTGAGGGCGACGCACTTTCACTCAATACTACCGAGCATAAACAACACCCGCCCCACCTCTTGGGTCGGCCCCGCCCCGCATGCGCCCATCGATGGTTGAAATCACGTGCGCACGCGACATGGTGGGGTCGAAGCTGTGTGCGCTTTGATGAACGGTATGACCCAACGCACGTAACTCTTTAATGACCGAGCGCGATACGGTCGCCTCAGTGTGAATCCCCAAGCCCTCGCAATGAATGCGTGGAACGGTAACCGCTTCTACCGGCGACATTCCAAAATCCACCACATTCAAAATAGCTTGCAAGGTGGCGCTGATGATCACACTGCCCCCAGGTGCGCCAGCTAACAAGACAGGCTTGCCGTCCTTGAGCAACATAGTGGGCACCATCCCAGTCGTGCGCGCCTTACCAGGAGCCATCGAATTCTTTTTATTCGGGATTGGATCAAACAACTTCATCGAATTGTTGTAGTTAAAGCCTAAGCCTGGGGTGACCACACCCGCAGCTGTGCCAAGCGTATGTGTCATTGATACGGCGTTACCTTGGGCATCCATGACGCACACATGCGTCGTGCATCCTGGTGGCGCCTCTTCTTGACCGCCCGCATACTGACCCGACTTAATTCGCTCTGCCCAATACGCTGCGCGCTTTTTAGAAATCAGCAGATCTGTGGGAACCTCTGCAAAACGTGGGTCGCCCAGATACGCATTACGATCAACGTGTGCAGCAGCCATGGCACGTGCCACCAGATCGATGTGTCGTGCCGAGCCGTGGTCAAGCGCGCTTAAATCAAAATGCTCAAGAATCTGCAGCATCTCAATTAAGGTTGCGCCGCTACCGGGTGGTGGATTAGACCGCACCTCATACCCACGATAAGAACCCACCAAGGGCGTGCTTTCTTCGGGTTGATAGTCGGCTAAGTCTTGTCGGGTCACAAAGGCGCCATTCGCCGCGAGGTCTAGGGCGATTTCGTCGCCGAGCGCACCTTGATGAAACTCGCGCCAACCACCTTTGGCAAGGCGCTCTAGCGTGCGCGCATAATCAGGCAGACGCATCACATCGCCCACCTTGAACAATCGCCCTTCAGGATGTAAATACACACGCGCGCATTCGGCAGTTTTGCGGATGCGTGTGAGCCCATCCGGAATACCAGGCTGGGCATAACCGCTCCAGACGCTAGCCAAGTTTGGCGTGACCAAGATGCCTTCATTAGCCTGTGCGATTGCCGGCGCGATCAAATCGCCCCAAGGCATCGAACCAAGCTTTTCGTGAAATAAACCGAGCCCTGCTGGTGTACCAGGCGTCATGATGGCTGTATAGCCAATCTCACTGCGAAAATCATCAAATAAGCTATAGCCAGAAATCGGTGTGCGACCCTTACAGTCTTTTTCCCACATATCTGGACGTACGTTAGCGCCCGCACGATTATAAAAATCGATCATGCCGCTTGTACCAGATGCTGCATGAAAGTAATGCAAGGTACCCATACCACCCAAGCCGCACATAAAAGGGTCATTGACCATTTGCGAGAAAGCGGTTGCCAGCGCAGCATCAAAGGCGTTACCGCCTTTCTCAAGTATCTCTGCCCCCACCTCGGCAGCGCGCGGCTGCGGACATACGACAACGCCTTTCATTCGGTCTCCTTTCACGTCTACGCTTTTAACCGCACGCGGTTATTGTTCATCGAAACATTGACCTCATTCACGCGCGCACTTGTGATTCAGCTGACGTTATTCGCCGATTGTTCCATGCGCCTGAGCCCTCTGACCGACAGGAGTCGATCTATTTTTTTACGGATTTCGGCCGCATCAAGTAACACATTGAAATGCTTGAGCTTTGTATCCATACGCACGACCTCGTCGTCGCGCAACGCTTTTTCGATGCGTTGCAATCGATCATCTAAATCGATAATGGTTTGATCAGTCGGCAAAGAAACACTCAGTGCTTTTTCAATTTTTATGAGCTCGTCATAGTGCAGTGCATAGACTTGATTTCGACGAAACGTTTGAGCACCAAAGTTATAGGCTGCCAACGGATACAGCACTGCAAACACCATCACTAGCAACACCCAAAAACGTTCGACAAAAATAGCAAGCCAAAAGGGCAAATACCGCATCGCTGCAGAGGGACCCAAATCATAATATTGCTTGGCCACAGGGCTGAGCTCAATTTGAGGATCAACGTACGCAGGAAACTCATTGCGCTTGGAAAAAAACAACGACTGCGAGTTGCGATCGACTTCTTTTGCTGAGAGCAATAGGGCAAGTTGCAAGCCTGGGTGCGTGTCTTTACGCACCGCAAGCGTCGTGGTGATCGCAGTAAGCAAAATATCTTTTGCTGGCAGCTTGTTAATAATGTCGATTGAGCTCGCCGGAATCTTCACGACATCCAAATATGAAATATTTTTTTCATACGCTGTGATATCTGTAAACTCGAAAATTGCAACATCTGGCTCGTGTAATAACTTTGCTACATTTTTATCGAAGGCCTCACCGATAAAAATCAGACCATCTATCTCGCCACTTTTCATTTTTTCGATTTGCTTGTCTAACGTATCCGAACTGAAATTTGGATTGTTATCAAGCTCGACATGATTGAGTGCAAACAGTTTTCGCGTGAGCGCATAACGTCCGCTCTTTAAGGGGCCGACTCCAATTTTGTACTTAGCTAACTCTCTTAACGAGTCAATCTGACCAAGCTTTTTATGATTATAAAAAATCCAAATTGGCTCATAATCAAGGCTACCAAGTGAAAAGAATTTTTTATTTGTGGCTGCGTCAAGAGCACCCGGAATCAAGAAAGCAGCGTTTACGTGGCTATTGGGATCGGCCAACAATTCTGCATTTTTGATGGTGCCGTCAGATGTGTGAATTTGATATTGAATACCTAATTCTTTTAAATATTTCTCACTCTTCTGCGCCATTGCATACCAACTCGAACCTTCATTATCGGCAGCAAGAACAATTTTTTTGTCAGTAAAAGGATTCAGGATGACCAAGAGAACAGTGAGCGGTACGATTAGCAAGACACACTCGATCCGATGCCCTTGAATCAACGCAACAATTGCGCGGATCTCTGCTCTTAGTAATTTTAATAAATACTTCATTGGCGTCGGTTTTTGTCAATCAGTTCAGTTTTACGAGTCTAAACGAAATCCTTTGACCGTTTCTAGCGATTAACATCACTTTTTATAAGCTTCTATGTAAACTTGGTCAACAGACAACCGGCACTGAAATAGTCAACAGTCAATCGGTGCCTACATTTAGGAAAACAAACATGCTGAAAACAACAGGACTCATCACCCTCGCAGCCACCATGGTGTTGACTGCGAGCTGTGGCTGGGCACAGACCAGCCCTGAAATCCAAGCGATCAATGCGCGAGCCAAAGCATTAGAGCTTGATACACCCTATGTGCCACCTCCAGGTGATGCGATCGAGCATTACGCTTCGGGCTACGCCAAAATTATGTGCTCGGCGGTGTTCGTGACCGGGTTAGACCCCGCCTTCGCCGCAGAAAATGTTGGCTATTTCACTGCCCCGTACGCCGAACGTGCCAAGCTTGGTACTCCCAAAATCGATCGTGAAGCCAAGTCGGTTCAGGTCACGATGCCGAACGGGGTGATCAGAACCGCTAAACTGCTTGGCAGCCAGGGCTGTGTCACGCTACCGATCGGTGCGTCAGAACCGTCGTTCAAACCTTCTATCGTCAAGAGCGCCCTGCCTGACGCGCAAACCATGCCATGGCCGATGGGTGATCTACCAAGCGCGGGCGATCCACTCGCCGGCCTAGATAAGGCGAAGATCGCACAAGCGATCGAAGCCGCTTTCGATCCTGCCGCCATGACTGCAGCCTATGTTGTCACCTACAAGGGTCGGATCATCGCTGAGCGCTATGGTGATGGCATCACCGCCAATACACCGCTAGAAAGCTGGTCGATGGGTAAAAGCTTGTCAGGCACCCTGATGGGCGTACTGCTCAAGCAAGGCGCCTATGACATGATGCAACCAGCGCCAATCCCCGAATGGCAATCGCCAGGTGATCCGCGTGCCAAGATCCGAATTATCGACATATTGAACATGTCGAGCGGCCTCAGAATCATAGCCCCGCAAGATCCAGACTTTGATCCCAAGGGCCCTTATCCCGACCATCTCTACCTGTACACCGGAAGCGTCGATTCCTTCAAATTTGCCGCGACCCGCCCCCAACAATGGCCACCGAACACGGTCGGACGGTATCGGAACACTGATCCGGTGTTGACCAACTACATGATCAGACTCGCTGTCGAGAAGCGCGGCGAAAACTATCATGCCTTTCCGCAGCGAGCGCTGTTCGACAAGATCGGGGTGCGCAACATGGTCATGGACACCGACCCTTACGGCAATTTTCTGACCCATGGCTATGAGCTAGGCACGGGGCGCGACTGGGCGCGACTGGCAATGCTGTATCTTCAAGATGGTATGTGGAACGGCGAGCGATTGCTACCAGAGGGCTACGCTAAGTTCGTTAGCACCCTGGCACCTGCCTGGCTCGCCGACAACAGGCCCATCTATGGTGGCCTGTTCTGGATCAATGGCAACAACGCATTTCCTGTACCGAAAGAGGCCTACTACATGGCTGGCGTTGGCGGACAAAATGTGTTGATGATCCCGTCGCACGATTTGGCTGTTGTTCGGCTGGGGCATTTCAAAGGCGTGGGTGCTAGTCGCGCCGCATTGAACAAGTCTTTAGCGATTTTGATGGAGGTTATTCCTGCTAAAAACTAGTTCTAATGATTAACCCCCTCAATAACCGATACCTACTCCCCTGCCGCTTGCTACGCTTACTCGCGTGTTTGATGGCAGGTGCTATTTTTGCTTAAGCTCTTGGCTAACTCATGGCTTACCTTTTAATTCATCATAGGTAGGCACGGACTTGCCTGATTAAAGCGAGCTGCTCTTCGTGCCTAATAAACTGACCAAGTTCAATACGTAGGTCAGCCTGTCTGATACTGAAGGTTTTTGAGCCCGTAACTGGGGGCTCTATTTTTACCCACTCAGCGTTCAAATGATAAAGGGTTTCTTTTTGGCCAATAAACTTCTTGACCAAAACATGCTTATCGTTAATTTCGATCGTTTCGTTATCTAACGCGTGCCTGCAATACATTAAAAAGCCAATCGTGACCGCAGCGATTTCTATGGCTGTAAAAATGAGAACAACCCACACCCCAGCTAAAAAGAAACCTGTTGCTACGATTAAAGACAGGCAGACTAATGCGATATAGAAGTTGAACAACTGCTTAGGCGTCAGCGCGCAGTTTCTTCGCATTTGCCAGCGTTTGATGTTCGCTTCAATAGCCATCTATTCATCAAAATAAAAAGTAAAAATCTTGCACACTTTGGATCTGTTGACTGCTGAAACAACGAGAGCAGTCAAGTACCCACTCAACTCAGCGGCGCAGACGCAGCTCTGGATGCCGCCTGAGCAAATGACTCATACAATGTCAGATCTAATGGATGTGATTCTAGGGTTTCAGGATGCCACATTTTGCGTGGCAACTCGAGGATGTCACCACCGTAAACATGCAAGCCAATCGCGGGCTCTTTACTTAAGCACTCGGCCACATGTACGGTATCAGCGAGCATCGGCAAAATCGAGCCGCGAGTCAAGGTCACTTCGCTGGCCTTGCGAAGTGTGCCGTTTTCAGAGCGGTACAGCGTATTTTTTTCTTCGCCCGAAAACAGAAGAATTGTGGCCCACGTACCATGGTCGTGGGGTGGCGTGCGGCGTCCGACCGGAAAACAAACTTTTAACAACGAAATCGATGGCGAACGGTAAAACACTTGCCGTGCATTACCACCGGTACCACTGACAAAGCGCAGAGCTTGATCAACGGCATCGAGATCGCCACGCAGCGCCTCGAGTTCTTCACGCGCGGCGCTCATCGGGTTGGCGCTCGCACCGGCCTGAGCGAAGCGTGCGACGAGTTCGTGTACTTGCATGAGGGTCTCCTGAGTATCATCCGCATTTGCGTTGCGGCTTCAAGGAGTATATTGCGAATTCAACTCAGATCAATCATCCAGCTTCGTCGGTCACTGAGCCAGATCTTGGTCACTATTCAAGGAACGCGTGGGGATATTGAACGATGTGCAGCCACTACAAGCCCGTTACCCATTCCAACCAATTGCGCCAGTCCTTTGGGCTTGACCAGTTGGGGCAGATCGGCAAGCCTGATATGTGGCCAGGCTACGAAGGGCTCTTCATCCGCCCTCACCCGCACGCCGAGGTGGGCGACGAGGCCGTACCCGCGCGCGAGGCAGTGACGGGCCACTGGGGCTTGATTCCCCATTGGTCTAAAGATGGCAAGGTCAAGGGCACGTTCAACGCCCGCAGTGAAACCATCGCGGAAAAACCCACGTTTCGTGATGCCTGGAAAAAAGGTCAACGCTGTATTATCCCGGCGATGTCGGTGTTTGAGCCCGATTGGCGCTCGGGCAAAGCCGTCGCTGCCGAGGTATCGCGGGTTGATGGCGCACCAATGGGAATTGCGGGGATATGGTCTGCGTGGCGCTCGCCCACTGGCTGGGTAGACAGCTACACCATGCTCACCGTCAATGCAGATGATCACGCTGTATTCAAGCTTTTGCACAAGCCGCAAGATGAAAAACGCATGGTGGTGATCTTGAACCCTGACAGCTACGAGACCTGGCTGAAAGGGACGCAATCAGACATCACGCCGCTCATTAGGCAGTGCCCTGCTGAGGTACTTGAGCTTCATAGCCAGATTGCACAGTCACACTACAGTCTTCTTTAGATTCGGCTCTGCGCCCGAGAACAGAAGAGTCGTGGCCCAAAATATCGTGATGCTGCGGCGGCATGCGAAGGGCCGCTGTCCAGCAACCCTTTAGTCGCGAGATCGCTTATGAACTTAAAGGTTGCCATCGTTCATACCCATTTGACGTATCAAGTCGGTTTTAACAACAAACTTTTATACTAAAGCAGTATGTCCTCAGGTATTTGCGGTTGATGCAATTCACCAGATTATCAGAGACTGCAGACATTATTATCAAATAATTATTTTTAAATCAATCCCTTGCACAACTTAAGCCTGATAAGTACGGCGACCTGAATTAAACAAGTTGGGCCCATTGAGATCACGGCACTCGACTGACTCGGCAACAACGATTGGTTTAAACGCCGAGACTTATTTACCTCCGAGACCTTGGTTTACCTAGCAATTGCTTCAAGTCATCTGAAGCCGCTTCGTAGACGCGTTGATTACTCTCAATATCCTTTTTGTATTCGTCATCGCCAACAATACACCCGCGCGATATCACTTTGATGTTGTAGGGTGCTAACTGTTTTTGAAGAACATCAAAGTGGCCATTCAAAATTAGACCGTGCAGATACCACCGAGGTGAGGTTGTATCCTCAAAAAATGTTTTAAGCGGGGTCGCAAAATCGCTAAGCGCGATAGCCATCAACAAAGCACCGATCGGTAACACTGCAAATAAACGTTTATTACGACAAGCATTTACAACACTCATGGTAACCACGTTAGGCATGGCACATATCAGGCGCCAAAGCTTGTACACCTTGGATTCTTTGAATGACCGCGACTCGGCATTGTCTTTAAAAAACAGAGGCGGCAGCTGTTCACCTCGCTCGGTGATGATTTGTTCAATTGCCAGTCGAGCAAAGGGATTCAAGCCAGGGTTGTTCGCTCGCCTGGCTAGCAGATATGCTGACTCGGTATTGTTAAAGCGGTCTTTAAAGTATGAAAGATCCATTTTCTAATAGAGTTCTAAAATTTTTTGCACAGTCTCTTTAACCTTCTTTTTAAGTGCTACTGGCGCAAGCACTTCAACATCAGGGCCTTGGCGCAAGATGTCTTGGATGAGTTCCCAGTCTTCACCATAGGGTACCTCGAGTGTGTAGCTGCCGTCTGAGTGAACCTCGCCCACTTGCTTGGGGTGCCAGACTTCACGTGCAACCCACTGGGCTCTGAAGGGAGTGAACTTCAGTTTAGCCACTTGTTGATTTTTACCTGAAAAGATTCCGTAGCTTGTTTCGAACATTTCGCGCAACTCTGCCTCTGCAACATTCTTGGCAGTCTTATCAACCAGTTGGACGCCACTCAACGCATCCAAGGCAAAGCTGCGCAAGCCTTCGCGCATGTGGCAATAGGCATCCATGTACCAATTGTCGCGATAATAGACCAAGCGTTGGGGCGACACTTGCCGCTCAGTGGTCTGGCCTGTTTGCCGCGCGAAGTGTTTGATGTCGAGCCGTTTGCGTTGTACCAAAGCGTGAGCGATCATTTGAAAATAGTCGCCTGATACTTGTCGCTGTGCCATCGGCAAGATGCGAATGCGGTTCATCGCTTCTTTTGAACTGCCGATGCCCTCGTCTAACAACCCTTCAAGACGGGCCTTAAAGGGCGCCACATGCGGCAACAGCAAGCCACCGGGTTCTAGCTTTGAGATCAATTCGATCATGGTTAACAGCGAATGAATCTCTTGTTGGTTAAACCACACCCCTGGCAACTCAAAGGTTTTACCGTCTGTTGGCTGACGTGTCATGGCGTAGCCGCGCAGTGTGGCATCCCAGGCAAACGGGATGTTAAGCCGATCGCGCATGTAGGCTAAATCACGATTTAATGTGGCGCGCGAGACTTCAAGCGCGTCCAGCATCTGTTTCATTGTGACCGAGGGTTTGGCCATCAGCATGGCTTGAATCTTATAGAAACGTTCGGTGCGATCCATTCTTTTTTATCCGCCAGTCGCGCCACTCGGGGCACTTGTTAAACCAATAATAGTTAACTTTTTGACAAATATGTTGCACTATCTGCTGGCTCATCAGGTGATACTAGAAATCATCTTGAAAACTATTTTGATTTGAAATGACTAAGGGCTAGCGAGCCCCTGCCCTAAGCAGGGCTAAGGGCAAGACGCTTTGAGTGGCAGTCTTGAGTGCAAGTCGCGCTTGACGCTTAGCGCGCCGCTTTTCGAGCGCTGAGACAAAATCTCGACGCCACCGTTGTGCTTCAACACTACGGGTCGCGCTTTCATGAGCGATGGCGAGATAGACCAACTGAAAGCCGGGGTTTACCAACCCGGCCTGCTGACAACAGCTCGCGCCCTGCGGGTCGTGCGCCAAGGGTGAAACGCGCTGCGAACCAAACGTCACTACGCTTGCGCCCACAAGTACTACGAACCAAAGAAAAACTTTTTTTAAAATTTGGGTCACCTTTTAAATAGTTATAGAGTGCATACAGAGCAGCGCAGCCAGTTGTTATTTACGCGTTCAACGTCACTGGTTGCGACTCACGGCGAAAGGCTTCACGGTACTCACGACAGCCGCTCACGACAAAGTCGGCGGCCGAGGCCACCGTTCTTGCGTACTCAACCACATCAGCGCAGTGCGTTTCGTAAGTCAGCCAAACGGTATTGTTGCCATTGACTACAGCCTTCACGCAACGGCGATCGGCGTTGATTTCATTTGCTACGTTTAGAGCTTTCGTTCGCTCAGCGGGGTCAAGCTCCCAGTAGACACAGCAGTAAAGGCGAAAGCCGCCTTGATTGGGATAGGGGTCAAGGTAAAGCTTCCAGCCTTCGCACTTAAAGCCGATAGAACCATCGTCATCAATCTTTGGGCGAAAGCCCTCGTCGGCAAGATGATTAAAAAGATGCTGCAGGTTGACGTCGACTTCAACTTTTGCTGCAGGTAAAGCAATGGTGGCACTTTCATTAATGAGGGCTTCTGACATTTGAAATCTCCTAAGAGGTGGTCCTCATACCGGTATAAGGGTAGTATCGCTTTGTGAGTGCCTCACAGGATGAGACACCCCCGAATAATTTCTGCCTCAACGGTGTCAGCGCTTTGACAAAGCGGCTATTCTTAATAAGACCTTCCTCACGGTAAATATTCATGGCCACTCTTATACCTGACCTGTCAAATGCGAAACACAGTCGCGGTAAAGAGCGCGAACTAGATGTCCTTTATCGCCTGGAGTTGTCGCTGCCTAAAGGCTACGAAATCTTTCATAATATTTCGTGGCACTCACTGCATGAAGACAAAGACAAACACGGTGAGATTGACTTTGTCGTACTCTCACCCCTCGGTAACGTCTTGCTCGTTGAGGTCAAAGCGGGTGAGGTCACGATCGCCAATGGTCAAATGACCAAACTGTACGAGGACGGCCCCAAAGATGTCGGTCGGCAGACATCGGTGCAATTTGCTGCTGTCGTCGACCGACTGAACAAAGCAGGTTTGCGAACCCACGTCACAAATTGCCTGGTACTGCCCGACTACGTCATCGGCGACCAACACGTGATCAAGATTCCGCCAGAGCGCATTATTGATGCAACGCGCTTTGATCAACTTGGCACACTTGTCAGAGAAATGCTGGCTGACGAACAAGCCGTCTCTGAAGTTGAACGCTTACGCAAATTCTTTTGCAGCGAATTTAATGTCACCCTAGACATGCGCGTCTTAGGAGAACAAGTTCGCACGGCTACCGTGCGTCTGGCTGATGGCCTTGCGACTTGGGTGCCACGTATTACGGCACCCTCGGGCGTGATCAAAATACAAGCGACAGCTGGTTCGGGTAAAACCCAGCTCGCCTTGAAGTTACTAGAAGACGCGTCAGAGCAAGCGCTAAAAAGCTTATACGTTTGTTTCAATCGCAGCCTAGCGGATCACATTGGGCATATCGCACCAGCCAAGACCAAGGTCGCGAATTTTCATGAACTGTGTGTTGAGTATTATCGGCAGACGGTGGGCGACCCAAACTTCACAGAGCAAGGTATTTATGATCGTATGGCCAGCCACTACGGCGCTGCGATTGAGTCAAACGCCAGCTTACAAAATCGATACCAACTCATTGTGCTGGATGAGGCCCAAGACTTTGAACCCGCTTGGGTAGCATCGCTCATCCCACAGTTGACTGACGAAGGTCAGGTCTATTTACTTGGAGATGACGCACAAAGGATATATGACCGTGGCGAGTTTGACTTGCCTGAGGCAGTAACGATCACCTGCCAAGATAACTTTCGAACGCCGGGCGCAATCTGCCAAGTCATTAACGCGCTCGGGTTGACCGAGCAAGCGGTCATCTCTCGTTCTTTCTACAGTGGCGAGTTGCCTAACTTTTACACTTACAACAGTGACAACGAGTTATTGGATCAGACAGAGATAGCGGTCAAGCACCTACTCAAGCGGGGCATTGCACTCAAGGATATTGCGATCCTCAGCTGGCGTGGGTTAGCCAGTTCGGTATTGATCAAGACGCCACAACTGGGTGAATTCACCTTACGCCGCCCCTCTGGAACATATTCAGCCGCAGGTGATGCCCTGTGGATTGAGGGCGCACTCCTTACCGACTCTGTCTATCGTTTTAAAGGCCAAAGCGCAGCGGGCATCGCACTGACTGAAGTTGATTTTGAAACCTTCAACGACAAAGCGCGGCGCCAACTGTTTGTGGGTTTGACGCGCGCGCAACTGGCTGTTGAGGTTGTATTGACTGAACAAGCTGCCAGCTGCTTAAGCTCAATTGTGTAAGGCGCATGCTGCGGCGGGGTAATCTTGAATCTTCGCACTCTCACCTTCCATTGCTGGGGTAGTGTCTGTTAACGCTATGAAGTTAACTTGCTGCTTGTAAGAGTCTTGTGGCGTCTTCAAGAGCGCGCTGTTCGAAGGCAGATTTAAAGTCTTGACACTCAGCTTGC
>CALFXX010000168.1 GCA_937952975.1 uncultured Alcaligenaceae bacterium | reverse complement strand
GCTCAGCTCGAGTCTTGGCGCAGCTTGCCTTACCATGCGTTGGCTGCCGAAGTGTTATCCCTGTTTATCACTGATATCGACTCGGCCCAGCTCAAAGCGTTGACGCAAGCCGCGTATGCGCCTAGCACCTTCCAAAGTGCTGATATTGTTCCACTGCGGCCTCTTTATGGCGGCCTGTCTTTGCTCGGATTGTCTGAAGGCCCCACGCTTGCCTTTAAAGACATGGCCATGCAGTTTTTAGGCCAGGTGTTTCCGCATGTGTTGCGCGCGCGCGGCGCGACTTTAAATATTTTGGGCGCGACCTCGGGTGACACGGGTTCGGCCGCCGAGTACGCCATGCGTGGTAAAGATGCTGTCGCTGTCTTTATGCTTTCGCCTTATGGTCGTATGAGCGCGTTTCAGCGCGCGCAAATGTACTCGCTGCAAGATGCCAACATTCACAACCTGGCCGTCAAAGGCGTCTTTGACGAGGCGCAAGACGTGGTGAAGGCGCTGGCTGGCGACTTGGCGTTTAAAAATAAGTACCACTTAGGCGCGGTCAACTCAATTAACTGGGCACGCATTGCCGCGCAGATCGTCTATTACTTTCACGGTTGGCTGCGCGCCACCTCGGGTCCAGGTCAGCAAGTCTCGTTTGCCGTACCCTCGGGTAATTTCGGCAATATCTTGTCAGGGCATATCGCGCGCAGCATGGGCTTGCCGATCAGACGCTTAGTGCTTGCCACCAATGAAAACAACGTACTCGACGAATTTTTTCATACCGGTATTTATCGACCCCGTTCGGCTGCCCAAACATTTTTAACGTCCAGCCCTTCGATGGATATCTCGCGCGCTTCAAACTTTGAGCGTTTTGTGTTTGATCTAGTCGGGCGTGACGCCGGACGGGTTACAGCCCTTTGGCAAGAACTCGCAGGTAAGGGCTCGTTTGATTTGTCGGCCTATCTGCCCGAGTTTACCGAGCGTTACGGTTTTGTGTCTGGCAGCAGCACGCATCAAGATCGTTTGTCGACGATTCGGCAGGTCATGGAGCGCACGGGTGTCTTGATTGATCCGCATACGGCCGATGGCGTCAAAGTCGCTGCGCCGTTTGTCGAAGAGGGTATTCCTATGCTGGTGCTCGAGACGGCTTTGCCGGCGAAATTTTCAGAGGTGATCGAAGAGGCGCTTGGGCGACCTGCGCCCGTACCGCTTGGGCTTGAAAACCTTGAGTCCTTGCCGCAAAAGGTAACCGTCTTGCCTTGTGATGTAGCGAGTGTGCGTGCGTATATCACTGAACACGCGAGCCTGTAGCGATGGCGCTCTTGACGCCCTTTCATTTTGTCGCGATTGCTGTTGGGGCGGTGCTTGGCGCCTGGCTTAGGTGGCTGCTGAGCCTATGGTTGAATCGCCACGCCGATGCGATCCCTTGGGGCACTTTTGCAGCCAACATGCTAGGTGGTTATTTGATCGGGCTAGTGGTCGGTGTTGTGGCTGCGCACCCCGAGTGGCCGCCTTTTTGGCGCCTGTTGATTGTCACTGGCTTTTTAGGTGGGCTCACGACGTTCTCGACATTTTCGGCTGAGACGGTCGCCTTTCTTGAAGAGGGGCGTCTCGCGATGGCGGCAACCTATTCTGGGGTGAGTCTCGCCGGTTCGCTGGCGTTAACTCTTTTGGGCTTGTATACCGCGCGCGCTTTACAAAGCTAATCAAATGGCCTGCGTCAGGGCCTACCGATCGGTTCTTCCCACCCTTGTGGTCACCACTGCGCTACAGCGCTTTGAGCAGTGTTTCGGCCGCTTGTTTGCCGCTTCGCACGGCACCTTCAAGTACTGCAGGGTAGCCCGTGTCTGTCCAATCGCCTGCCAACGTAAGACGTGGCCACGGGCTTTGATTGTGCGGCCGTTGCAGGCCAGTGACGGCAGCAAAGGTTGCGCGTTTTTCAACAATCAGGCGATGTGCGTTGACGGCGGGCATGGCCGCTTGAACTCCACGACGCGAACTTGGGTGGCGTTGCACTTGCTCGCGAATTTGTGTCGCAATCTTGTCAACGAAGCTTGTGCGCTCGTGTTTCAAATAATCCTCTGCATCGCTAACCACCACGCTAAATTGGTCAACGGTCTGAGGGCGCTTAAATAGCCATTGCCCGAAATGACCGCGGGCCGGATCTTCGTCGAGTAACAGAATGGGTTGCGGGGGTGTCCAGGGCGCCTCGAGTTGCAAGGTGAGCGTCGCAATCGCACGATATTGAAACGCAGCGAATTGAGCGAGCAAACTTCGGCTTGCGTCACTGCTTTCGCTTTGTTGTAGCGTGCGTGCGCAGGCATAGGGCGGGGTCGCCAAGACGCAACCGTCAAACGTTTCGCCGTCAATGCTCACTGCTGAGGGGGTTGGGCAAACCTCGCGAACAATATGGCGATAGCGCATCGCGACTGTGTCGGCCGCCGCCTGGGGCCAAAGTGCCGTTAAATCAGTGTTTGGAATCAGCATGTCTGAGTGCGCGCGGGGCGCGTCCAGACTGTCGCGCAAGACATTTAAAAACAACTGGGCGCAGGCCTGCTCGCTTGACGTGTTCAAGCTCGCCAAGCACAAGGGTATCCAAAGTCGTCGGCACAAGAGGTTAGATTGATGGTGATGCTCAAGCAGCTGCGCAACAGTCAGGTCTCTAGGCGCTTGCCAATTTTTTTGCTTGAGCGAGGCGACCATTCGAATGGCTTGCCAGCGGTCTTGCCAGGATAATCCGCGTGCGTTGAGTAAGCCCCATAGGGTATGAAAGGGGGCCGGCACGTTGGCTGCCTTTAAGCAAAAGTTGCCGTCTGCACTTTCAAGATGTAGCGGGATACGCTGAAACAGTTCTTCAATAGATTTTTCAGGATGTAGCCGTTTGATTAAGGCAAGCGTTTCGGTATAGGCGCCCAATAATAAATGCTGGCCGTTGTCGATTGCCCCCATATTGAGATCATCTACTCGCCGTGCACGTCCACCTGCAAGGGGCGCCGCCTCAAAAACAGTCACAGAAGCCCCAGCTGATTTCAGCGTCACCGCGGCGGCTAGGCCGGCCCAACCCGCGCCGACGACGGCGAGTTTCATGAGGCTGGCTTTGTTCGCTGAATTTGCCGAATCACACTTGCGCCCTGGCCAATAAAGTTTTTCCAAGCCAGCCAAAGTTTGCGCACTGGGGTCAAGGAAATCCGCTGGTGCAAGACTTGCCATTGTTCGTCTTCGATTTCAGCAAGCAGTGCGTAATAAATCGCAGCCATCATGAGACCGGGACGCTGAGCCCGCTGGTCTTGCTTGGGTAAGGCTGCGATGGCCTCGGCATACAGCGCACGGGCACGTGCAGCCTCAAAGGCCATCAAAGCAGAAAAATTTTCAGAGTAGTTGCCGTTTAAGATATCTGAGGCGCGTACGCCAAATTGTTGTAGATCGCTGATCGGCAAGTAGATGCGACCGCGACGCGCATCGTCACCCACGTCGCGAATAATATTGGTGAGCTGAAAAGCTAGGCCTAATTTTGTTGCGTAGTGCAATGTCGAGGCTTCGGTGTAGCCAAAGATGCTCGCAGAGAGTTCACCAACGACACCTGCGGCATGCCAGCAATATGTTTGCAACGCAGGCCAGTCTAGGTACCGCGTCTGGTCTAAGTCCATCTCCATACCATCGATCACCGCAATCAGGCGCTCGCGGGTGATGTCAAACGGGGTCAGGCAGGGTAGTAAGGCTTTCATGACTAAGTGCTCAGCCTTGCCCGCAAAGAGTGCATCAACTTGTGTGCGCCACCAGGCTAGTTTAATGCGCGCCAGCGAGGCATCCGTGCATTCGTCAACGACATCGTCAACCTCGCGACAAAACGCATAGAGCGCTGTGATGGCCTGACGACGTGCTGGCGGCAAAAATAAAAAAGCGTAATAAAAGCTTGATCCGCTTTTGGCTGCTTTATCCTGACAATATTCTTGAGGCGTCATGCGTTCAGGTTCGAAGTGCGCGTGCGAGCATTATTGCCCAATCATACGCGCCGAGGGTTGGTCGACGTCGAAACACATCAAAGTGAACATGTTCGATTTTTTCTAAAATTCGCAGGCCACCCTGCACGATCAGTCGGAGCTCGAGCCCGATGCGCCCGGGTAATCGACGTCCAAGTGGCACCCCAAAGTGTAACAAGGCCCTGCACGCAGACACTTGTTCTTGCAGCAGGGCTTTCCAAGCGTGATTGACCTCAGCATTGGCAATGGTCTGTTCAGTGACGCCAAAGCGCTGAAGTTCTTGTTGAGGCAGATAAATGCGGTTTTTTTGCCAGTCAATGGCAACATCTTGCAAGAAATTAAGCCGTTGCAGGGCAGTACAGATCGCGTCGCTTTGGGCGAGTGACTCGTGACTGATGGCACCATAAAGGTGCAGCATCAGACGTCCAACGGGGTTTGCAGAACGCGCGCAGTAATGATCAAGGCTGGCCTGATCGGCATAGCGCTTTTGCACGATATCTTGCTCAAAAGCCGAGAGCAGATCTTCGAACGGCTCGAGCGGCAAGTCGTGGTCAGCCATGGTTTGACCTAGAGGCGCAAAAATAGGGTTGAGTTCAGGGCGAAGCGCAGCGGGCTGGCCTGACGCGGGCTGAGCGCAGGCACTGAGTGCAGTCCGGTAGGCCTGTAACGCTTGTAAGCGTTCTGCATCGCTGGCGTCTCCTTCGTCAGCGATGTCGTCGGCACTGCGGGCGAAGCGATAGATGTTGAGTACGGCTTGGCGTAAGTGTTTGGGCAATAGCCACGACGCCACCGGAAAATTCTCGTAATGATTCGCTGACATAGTTATTGGCTTGGCCCTGACGTTGACGTTCACGCTAAATTTGGTGTTGAATTTGACGCTCTCTCCACCTCGGACAACGCGCTGTTGGGCGCACACCTAGGCAGAATCTAGGCCGAATGCGCGTGATCGCACCGCGCCATGATGCCATCTTTTGCCAAGTTGGACTTGATTTTTTTACGGACGCCCCAAGTATATTAAGCTAAGCAAAGCGCGGGCTGAGTTAGACTAGCAAGCATTAGCGCCCGTGTGCGCGCGTTCGGAGATCACGTTGAAAGACAGTTGCGTACTAATCACGGGCGCCACCAAAGGCATTGGTTGGGCGTTGACCCAGCGTTTGGCTGATTTGGGCTGCCATGTGGTTGGCATTGCCCGTAACACCGCTGAAATTGATTTTCCTGGTTACCTGTACGAATGCGATTTATCAGATGCCGGTCAGACGCAGGATGTGCTGCAAGTCATTCGTGACAAGTTTCCGGTGGATGCGGTCGTCAACAATGTGGGGTCAGCGATTTCGCAACCCCTAGGCTCGGTTGAGTTGTCAGCTCTTTACGAAACCTTTGACATGAACGTTCGCACCGCGGTGCAGGTCACGCAAGCGTTTGTCGAGTCGATGAAAGTGCGCCGCAGCGGACGTATTATTAATCTATGCAGTCTGGCCGTACGTGGTGCGCGCGACGCGACAAGCTATGCGGCAGCCAAAAGTGCGATTATTGGTTGTACGCGCACGTGGGCGCTGGATTTGGCTGAGTATGGGATTACCGTCAATGCAGTCGCTCCAGGTGCCATTGATACCGAACTCTTCATGAACGCGATGCCCGCGGCAGATGTCGCGAGCGCCGCGGCCTCGATGGTGCCCATGGGGCGCCTCGGAACCGCAAACGAAGTGGCGGCCTTGATCGGATTTCTATTGTCGGCCGAGGCGGGCTTTATCACTGGGCAGGTGATCGGGATTGATGGCGGCGGCAGCCTGGGCAGTACCGCCTCGTAAGATTCGTTGGCGCGGCCGGGCGTACGGGTATGGCCGTTCGTTCTCATTGGCCTTGTTAAACTGTCACATGGCAAAAATTAAAACGATTTTCAGTTGCACAGAGTGCGGCGGCGTGAGCCCAAAATGGTTGGGCCAGTGCCCGCACTGTAACGTTTGGAACACTCTCGAAGAGTCGCGCGAGGCGCCTAGCTCAAGTGCGCAGGCCGAACATCGTTATGCGCCGCTTGCTGCGTCGGCACCGCTACGCAGCCTCTCAGATGTTGAGGCCCTTGAACTGCCGCGCATCTCGACCGGCATCCCCGAATTTGATCGGGTGCTGGGGGGCGGTTTAGTTGCGGGTGCGGTTGTTTTGATTGGCGGTGACCCCGGGATTGGCAAATCAACCCTGCTGTTGCAAGCGCTTGTCGCAATGTCTGGTCAGGCTCGCGTCCTGTATGTCACGGGCGAAGAGTCCGCCGAACAAGTCGCGTTACGCGCCCGCCGCTTAGGTCTAAGCGGCGGGGCGGTTGATCTCTTCGCTGAGATTCGTCTCGAAGCGATTCAACACGCCTTGCTTGAGCAAAAACCGGCCGTTGCGGTCATTGATTCGATCCAAACGATTTACTCGAGTGAACTCAGCGCTGCGCCTGGCTCGGTCTCGCAGGTCAAAGAGTGTGCGGCGCAACTGACGCGCTTGGCCAAGCAAGCGGGTATCCCGATTGTGATGATCGGGCACGTCACTAAAGATGGCACCCTGGCCGGGCCCAGAGTGCTTGAACACATTGTCGATACCGTGTTGTATTTTGAGGGCGACACGCATTCCTCGTTTCGGTTGGTGCGCGCCTTTAAAAATCGCTTTGGAGCGGTCAACGAGCTTGGCGTCTTTGCCATGACTGATCGAGGTTTGCGGGGGGTATCAAATCCCTCTGCCTTGTTTTTATCGCAGCATACCAACGACGTGTCGGGTTCTTGCGTCATGGCGACTCAAGAGGGCACGCGACCGCTCTTGGTTGAAATTCAGGCCTTGGTTGACACCGCCCATGTGCCCAACCCGCGCCGTCTGTCGGTCGGGCTCGAGGGTAATCGCCTGGCAATGCTCTTGGCGGTGCTGCATCGCCACGCGGGTGTCTCGACCTTTGATCAAGATGTGTTTGTCAATGCCGTGGGTGGGGTGCGTATTACTGAGCCCGCCGCAGACCTGGCTGTATTGCTGGCCATTATTTCTTCGCTGCGCGATCGGCCCTTGCCTAAGGGGCTCATTGCCTTTGGCGAGGTGGGCTTAGCGGGTGAGGTACGGCCGGCGCCACGTGGTCAAGAGCGCTTGCGCGAAGCGGCCAAGCTGGGTTTTTCGGTAGCGATTATTCCTAAGGCCAATGCGCCGCGCCAACCGATTGACGGTCTCGACGTCTGGGCGGTTGATCGCTTGCAAGATGCTCTGGATCGGTTGCGTTGAGCTCAGGCATCTTCATGAAAAACTTGAAACTCGCCTTCAAACAAGCGTGGCGCGATGCGCGTGCCGGAGATCTGCGCTTGCTGCTCTTGGCTGTTGTGGTGGCTGTTGGTGCCATCACGAGCGTTGGTTTTTTGGCTGATCGGGTCGGTCGAGCGCTTGAGCGTGATGCGGCACAGATGCTTGGCGCAGATTTAGTGTTTGAAGCCGATACTCCTGTGCCAGAAGAGTTTTTGGCGCAGGCGCGGCGGCGCGGGTTAACGACCGCACTGACTTGGCAGTTTCCGTCGATGGTTGGTTCAAGTGCAAATCTTGTTCTGTCTTCGCTCAAAGCGGTTCAAGCGAGTTATCCACTGCGTGGCAACCTGCGCACAACCACGAGTGTTGCGGGGCCTGATGAGGCGACCAAGGCTGCGCCCGCACCCGGTGAAGTTTGGGTAGACGCGCAAATTTTGGGTCAAACCAGTTTGCAGATTGGTCAGCAACTGAACGTGGGTGACATTGCCCTAACCATTACCCGTGTCATCACCTACGAGCCTGATCGTGGTCCGCAGTTTGTCAACCTGGCACCGCGCGTGATGCTACGCGCCGAAGATTTGCCGCGAACCGGTTTGATCGCTCCGGGTAGTCGTGTGCGTTATGCCTTGCTGGTGGCCGGTCAGGCTGAGGCGGTGCAAGCCTATCGCACGTGGCTCGACAGTCAGCTCAAGCCAGGTCAAAAAATTCTGACCATCGAGGCTGGGCGCCCTGAAATTCGTCGCTCGCTTGACCGGGCCCAACAGTTCTTAGCACTGGTAGCGATGCTTGCAGTGTTAATTGCCGCTGTCGCTGTCGCACTGGCAGCGCGACGCTTTGGTCAGCGCCATCGGCTGAGCATTGCGCTCATGCGTTGCCTAGGGGCGACGCAAGCGGCCGTCTCGCAGATCGTGGTGGGTGAGTTCATCCTGGTGGGTGTGATGGGTTCCTTGACCGGTATTTTGCTAGGGTGGGGCGCCCAATTTTTGATGATCGCCGCGCTTGGTGAATTAATCGGTACTGACCTCCCGTCGGCCTCGCTGTTGCCCGCGCTGCAGGGCCTGTTTGCTGGTCTGTGGTTGTTGCTTGCCTTTGCCTGGCCACCGCTGCAGGCTTTGCGTCAGGTCGGACCGTCGCAAATTTTTCAGGGTACGCATCCACGTCTGACAAAGCAAAGTTTGTTGGGTTATCTGTTCGGTTTGGCAGGGTTCGCGGCTCTGATGTGGTGGGTTGCTCAAGATTTAAAGCTAGGCGCCGGCGTGGCGCTTGGGTTTCTAGGTGCCGCGCTCCTGTTCGGGGGTGTCAGTGCCGTCGCACTCTGGCTGTTGGCTTTATTGCGAGTGCGCCTCAATGCTTTCCCCATGTTGCGTTTTGCGATCAATGGTGTCGTACGCAGGCGTGCTGCCACCATCGCGCAAATTAGTGCCTTGGCGATTGGCATGATGGCGCTCTTATTACTGACCATCGTACGTACCGACTTACTCGCGGGCTGGCAACGTACGCTACCCCCTGATGCCCCCAACCGTTTTTTGATTAATGTTCAGCTCGATCAAGTGCCAGGCGTCAGGCAGACCTTGCAGCAGGCTGGGATCCCTCAGATTGTGCTGTCACCGATGGTGCGAGGTCGCCTGCTCTCACGTAACGGACAAGCCTTGAGCGCGAGCGATTACGCGCAAGAGCGCGCTCAGCGGTTGATAGAGCGAGAATTCAATCTTTCATACGCTGCCCAATTGCCTGAACCTCAGCAAATCGTGGCAGGGCGCGATCTCGCAGCCGATGCTTTTGAGGTGTCGCTTGAAACGGGGTTGGCAAAAACACTCGGCCTTGCGCTGGATGATGTCTTAGAGTTTGATGTCGCAGGTCAAGTAATCAAAGTGACAGTCTCGAGCCTGCGCCGCGTCGATTGGGATTCAATGCGTGCAAACTTTTTTGCGATTTTGACACCCACGGCGCTCAACAACGCTCCGCAAACGTTCATGACGGCCTTTCATTTACGGCCCGAACAGGCGGGCGCGTTACAAAATCTGGTTCGAACGTTTCCTAATCTGACGGTTTTTGATGTTGGTGCAATTTTGGGTCAGTTACAAAGCATCTTAGATAAAGTCTCGGTGGCAGTACAAGGTCTGTTTGTGTTCTCGCTGTTTGCTGGGGCGCTCGTGTTGGCGGCAGCGCTGTCGGCGACGCGGGACGAGCGCGTGCGCGAGGCGGCTCTGATGCGTGCGCTTGGTGCTTCACGGCGACAACTCGCCGCAGCACAGCGTATCGAGTTGTTAGCAGTCGGTGCTCTGGCCGGTGTTCTGGCTGCGGGCGGTGCCACGCTGGCGGCTTGGGCTTTATCAACCTGGCTGTTTGAGTTCAACATGCGTTTCACTTTATGGCCATGGTTGCTTGGGGTGGCGCTGTGTATGTTTGGCGCCTGGTTTGCCGGCGCGTTGGCTTTGCGTGGTGTGTTGCAGACTCCGCCTCTCAATATCTTGCGGCAGGCTTGAGGATGGCGATCGAGAGCGCTCGCAGGCCTTCCTCGGACACCGCTGGTGTGCAAGACAATATTTCGTCTGTTGTGTTCAAACAGGCTGGTCAGCATATTTATTTGCGACTTGACCCGTTGGTCACTGAGCCCGCCTTGCAACGCTTTGACCCCTCGTATGCGCCCTCCCAGGCACAAGTCGTATCCTCAGGAGGGCGCGCTGCAGCCTGGTTTGTTCAGCTCGCGCCGGTTGAAGCGGTGCTTCGACACTTTAGGCGTGGTGGGTTGATGGCACGTTTGGTGCGCGAGCGCTATCTATGGTTGGGGCTAGAACGTACACGCTCTTTTGCTGAGTTCGATTTATTGCGCTTGATGTGGCAGGGCGGTTTACCTGTGCCACGCCCCTTAGGTGCAGCGGTGTGGCGTGAACGCTTCACCTACCGTGCGGCCTTGTTAACGTTGCGCATCGCTCAGGCCAGACCTCTTGCGTTGTGTGGTGAACCTCGTGTCTGGTTTGAGGCGGGCCACGTCGTTGCTAAGATGCATCAGTTTGATGTCTGGCATGCAGATTTGAATGTGTTTAATCTCTTGGTTGATGCGCAAGATAAGGTGTGGATTATTGATCTAGACCGTGGCCGCCGCGCAGCCCTGACGGCTGCGCAACGTGCCGAAAATCTGTCTCGCCTGTTACGTTCGGTTAAAAAAGTTGTCCCCGAATTCGAGTCAAGCTGTTGGCATCGGTTCAAAGAGGGATATCAAGCGGTATTTAACGAAGACTAATATATTTTGGAAAATAACGTTCATGTCTATCAAAATGTATGGGCTCACTCAATGCAGTACTTGTGTCAAGGCGCGCGCTTGGCTGACTCAGCACGCTGTGGCCCATGAGTTTATTGATTATCGTGCCAATCCAATCGGCTCGGCTGATTTAAAAAAATACGCTCTGGCGCTGGGCGGCTTTGAAAAATTAGTGAACCGCGCCTCGATGACTTGGCGACAGCTTGCCGACGCTTTAAAAGATCCACAAACCGATGCACAATGGCTGGCCTTGATCGCCGATTATCCCGCGCTGATTCGTCGTCCACTTGCGATGTATGTCGATGGTTCTGTCACGGTCGGTTTTAACGAAAAACGATATTCAGAAAAATTGGGCATTGCATGACCGAGGGCTTAATCCTCGGGGCAGTGACGGCCTTAGGCACGATAATCGCCGCCGTGTTTGCCGTGCTTGCGTGGCTAAAGGTACGTGCAACAAACGCACTGCAAGCAGATCCCCGGCTTGAGCAAATTATTACGACGCTTGAACGCGTTGAGCGCACGCAACGCGCTGAGCAACTTGAAAGCCAGCGGCAACTGCGCACTGAGATGTCGGATGCTTCTCGGGCGTTGCGGCTCGAATTATCACAGGCCGACGCTGAATTTAGAGCTGCGGTCGCGCGCGATGCTGCTGCGGGGCGTAGCGAAAGCGCTGAGTCCTTAGCACGCTTTACGGCTGGGTTTACCGCACAATGGCAAGGCTTGATTCAAACGAATGATCACCGAATGGCCGAGTTGCGTGCCGCTGTTGAGCAGCGCCTGCTTGCATTGCAAACAGATAATGCAACCAAGCTTGACGAGATGCGGCGTACGGTTGACGAAAAGCTACATGCGACCCTTGAGTTGCGCTTAGGCGAATCCTTTAAGCAAGTTTCAGAGCGTCTTGAGGCCGTGCAGCGCGGCTTGGGTGAAATGCAAGCGTTGGCCACAGGCGTGGGTGACCTTAAGCGTGTATTGACGAACGTAAAAACGCGCGGCACATGGGGCGAAGTGCAACTGGCTCGTTTGATTGAAGATGGCATGACCCCCGAGCAATACGCCCGCAATGTGAAGACAGTGCCTGGCAGTGATGCCCAAGTTGAATTTGCGATTCGTTTACCTGGAAGCACCGAGCTTGAGCAAACCGTGTGGTTGCCGATCGATGCAAAATTTCCGAAAGAAGAATACGAACGGTTAATGGATGCCCATGAGCACGCCGATCGCGAGGGCATTAAAAATGCCGGATTGGCCTTGGGTAAAGCGGTTGAGACACAAGCGAAGCTGATTGTCTCGAAATACGTTTCACCTCCGCACACGACCGACTTTGCCATTATGTTTCTGCCTAGCGAAAGCCTGTATGCCGAGGTGTTGCGACAACCGGGTTTGCTGGATAAGTTGCATGATCTTCGCGTGAACGTGGCGGGTCCCGCCAATCTTGCCGCGCTGCTCAACAGTTTACAAATGGGTTTTCGCACGCTGGCGATTCAACAGCGCTCTTCCGAGGTATGGCAGGTGTTGCGCGCGGTCAAAACCGAGTTCAATAAATTTGGTGATACGCTTTCTGCAGTGAAAAAATCGCTCGATACGGCCAGTAACAAAATTGGTCAAACCGAGACCCGCACACGCGCGATGCTGCGAAGCTTAAAAAATGTAGAGGTTCTGCCTGATGAGCAGGCGCGTGCTTTGTTGCAAGAGGGCCTGAGCGATCAGGAGTTCTTGGCCTCGGATCACGCACCACCCGAGCCAGACTCGGGTGCTTAACGCTTATTTTTAAAGGATGATGGTTATGCTCTCACAACAAGAACTTAAACTACAGGCTGCAGAGGCGGCTTTGGCCTATATTGAGCCACTGCTCTCGCCTGAGGCCGTCATTGGCGTGGGCACGGGTTCTACCGCCGATCTATTTATTGATGGTTTGGCGCGCTACCGCACGAAATTTCGGGCAGCGGTTGCCAGCTCTGAGCGCAGTGCCCAGCGCTTGTCGGCCCTGGGTATCTTGGTGCTTGACCTCAATGAGGTGCAAGCCATGCCAGTGTATGTGGATGGTGCCGACGAAATTGACGCGCAGCTTCACATGCTCAAGGGCGGGGGCGGTGCGCTCACGCGAGAAAAAATCGTCGCCTCGGTCGCGAAAAAATTTGTGTGTATTGCAGACGAGTCTAAACTCGTACAAACGCTTGGGCGGTTTCCTTTACCGATTGAAGTATTGCCGCTGGCGCGCGAAGCGGTTGCCCGAGCAGTCGCTGAGTTAGGAGGCACGCCTGTGTTGCGCTCCGGTTTTACGACTGATAATGGTAATCAAATCGTGGATGTGCATGGCTTAACCATTCATGACCCCAGCGCGCTTGAGGCACGCCTGAACCAAGTGCCCGGTGTGGTCACGAACGGTTTGTTTGCCGCCCGGCCCGCTGATGTGGCGCTGCTGGCTACTCAGCAAGGGATTCGACAGCTCTAAGGTAGCAACGCAGTCCGGTGAAAGATTTACGTAGGTCTTGTCCTTGCGCAAGATTCTCTTAAAGGATCGCGTTCACAAAACTGTCACAGTTTCGTCTTACACTAACTGCTTCAACCTGAGTGGATATGCCATGACCGAGCACACCAACAAGCAATTTGACGCAGACTTACAGCGTATTCGTACCGAATTACTGCAAATGGGCGGGTTGGTTGAGGCCATGGTGCAAAACGGTATGCAGGCGCTTACCGGGGGTGATATCAGCCTCGTCGACGTCGTGCGCGAGCACGAGAAGGAAGTCAACCGTCTTGAAGTAGAGATCGACGAGCGTGTGACGCAGATTTTGGCGCGTCACCAACCCGCTGCGATCGATTTACGTACGCTCTTGGCTGTCACCAAAATGCTGACCGACATGGAAAGATCGGGCGACGAGGCTGAAAAAATTGCCACGATGGCCCGCCGTATCCATGAAGATGATCGCTCATTTATGCCTGAAATCGAGTTGCGTCACATGGCCAACAATGTGTCGAACATGATGCGTCAGGTGATGGACGCCTTCGCGCGACAAGATGCCGTGCTTGCCGCCGCTGTGGTTCGTAGCGACAAAGAAGTCGACAAAGAATGGAAAGCGACCTTACGCAACTTGATCACATACATGATCGAAGACCCGCGTACGATTTCTCGGTCGATTGACTTGTTGTTTATCGCCCGCTCAATGGAGCGTATTGGTGATCATTGCAAAAACATGGCTGAACGCGTGATCTTTATGGTGCACGGTGCAGATGTGCGCCATCGTGGTTTAAAAATGGCAGAACGACTTGTGCGCGGCGAACCCGAACCAACTGCTGAAGAAAAGCTCGCCGCTAAAGCCGCTCGGCAAGCAGAAGCAGCTGCCCGCGCCGCGACCGAATAAACAGTTTGCTCGACAGAGCAAACGGTCATGCGTCGGATGATTCAAGCGGTCGGCCAGTTGCTGCGCCGCTGCGACGGGCGGCGCAGACCTGTCACTACTCTTAAACCTCAGGCTTTGTAGGCGGCGTTACGCACTCGGTGGTACGAAGCCTTGTGCTTCGATATCGCCACCTTCAAACAAAAACTTGACCATCTGTTCTTTCAGGTACTTGCGTGCGCGCGTGTCGGCCAAGTTCAGACGGTTTTCGTTCACGAGTCTTGTTTGAATAGCTTTCCATTCTTCCCAGGCTTCATGTGAAATGCTTTGCCAGATTTTGACGCCCATATCGCCAGGGTACGGGGGATACTCAAGACCCGGGGCTTCTTTGTTGAGCTTGACACACTGCACAGTACGACTCATGGCAACATCCTGCTAGATAAAGTTCGAATTAAAAATTAACCGTGCAAGGCGACTATGAGCCACACCGGCTAACAGTCAACATGACTGGGTGATTGTAGAGGGATTTGAAACAAGCGCAGTCTCAAAACCCTAGTCTTTTAAAGGCGTTTAATAAAAATCAAGCTGTTTCGCGAACGGTTGTAATGCGCTTGTTTTTCTTTGGGTAGATCGGCCACGCCGCCCTGCACAAACCCACGCTTGATAAACCAGTGCGAGGTACGCGTGGTGAGCACAAACAGGCGTTTGGCTCCCGTCGCCCGGGCACGCGACTCCATGTGGCGCAGCAAGATTTCGCCTTCGCCCGTGCCTTGCCATTCGGGGTGCACAATCAGGCAGCCCATTTCGGCCATTTGCGCTTGCGGAAAATCGTTGAGCGTCGCGCAGCCGTAGATCACGCCATCGTGCTCGAGCACGGTGAAGTTCTCGACCTCACGCTCGATAATGGCGCGTCCGCGCGGCAGCAACGTCCCATCAAGCTCAAGCGGTTCAATTAACTGGAGCAGGGCGCCCACGTCATCAATGGTGGCCGGGCGTAGATCATCAAGCGTGTCTTCGACAACCATCGTACCCACGCCATCGTGGGTAAAGATTTCAAGTAACACCACACCATCCATCGAAAACGGGATTAGGTGCGCACGGGTCACGCCGCGTTTGACGGCACGTGAGGCGTACTGCAAGTAATAGGCGGTATCCGGATCGATTGAACCTTCTGCGAGGAGTGCATCGGCGTCTAAGCGCGCAAGTTCAGTGTCGACGGTTCCGTCGGGCGAGATGACCCCAGGCGTTTCGGTTAAAAAAATCAGTTTTTCAGCGCGAAGTGCTGTGGCTACGCTTGTGGCAAGCTCTTCCATTGAAAGGTTAAAGGCGTCGCCTGTGGGCGAAAACCCCAGCGGCGAGAGCAACACGATTGAGCCACGCTCGATCGCGAAGCGTAGTGCATCGACGTCAATTTTTCGTACCTGACCGGTGTGCTGGTAGTCGATCCCATCAATGATCCCAGTGGGGCGCGCTGTCACAAAATTACCTGAAAGCACACGAATCTGGGCATGCGACATTGGCGTATTGGGCAAACCTTGACTAAAGGCTGCCTCGATATCCAAACGAATTTCACCGGCAGCTTCTTTCGCGCATTCAAGCGCGTTGGCATCCATGGGCGCGCGGCCGCGGCCAAACTGCTGTTCAAAGCCTTTCAAGCGCAATTGTTCGTTGACTTGCGGGCGTGAGCCGTGCACTAGCACCAATTTAATCCCAAGTGCTGAAAGCAGCGACAGATCTTGCACCAAGGTGTTGAGCACATTGGCTTGCACCAGTTCGCCACCAAACGCCACAACAAAGGTTTTACCCCTAAAGGCATGCACATACGGGGCAACTTCGCGAAACCAACGCACAAATTGAGCGGCAGCAAATTCAGGGGCTTCTTGGGCGGAGACGGTCTCTTGTTCGGGCGTGTCGGACATGGCGGTTTGTATTGAAAACCTCGTGATGCTGTGAAGGAAGAAGATAAATTTTATAATGCGAATGTGTCTAGATCAGAAAATATGTCTCAATCAAAGCCCGATGCGGGGATAACGCCAGAGATTGCCCCTCAAAGCGTTGTCATTTCCCCACGTCAACCGCCTCAGATCATCTATCCCGAAGATCTCCCCGTCAGCGCTCGCAGGCTCGAGATTGCGCGGGCGATCGCCGAGCACCAGGTCATTATCGTCAGCGGTGAGACTGGCTCGGGCAAAACCACCCAGTTGCCCAAGATCTGTCTTGAGCTTGGTCGTGGCTTGAAAAAGATGATCGGGCACACCCAGCCGCGCAGGCTTGCTGCCAGTTCGGTGGCTAAACGCATCGCCGACGAGTTGAAAACGCCGCTGGGCGAGTGGGTGGGTTATCAGGTCAGGTTTCAAGACCGCAGCAGTTCACAAACCGCGATTAAGTTGATGACAGACGGTATTTTGCTGGCCGAGTCACAACGCGACCCTCTGCTGCGCCGCTACGACACCATCATTATCGATGAGGCGCACGAGCGCAGTTTGAATATCGATTTTTTGCTCGGCTACCTCAAACAGCTCTTGCCAAGACGGCCTGATCTAAAACTGATCATTACCTCGGCCACAATCGATGCGACGCGATTTTCTCAGCACTTCGCTGATGCCAAGGGTCGTGCGGCTCCAGTCATAGAGGTCTCGGGTCGGCTCTACCCAGTTGATATTCGCTATCGCCCAGTCAAGGATCCTGAGCGTGAGCCTGAGCGTCTTGACTCAAAGGCCGCCGCGCAGCCCCCGGCGGGGCAGTCCGAACGAGGTCTCGCGCGCGACGAAGAGCGCGATCTGATTAACGCCTTGGTCGACGCGGTTGATGAATGCGCGCAGGTCGGGCCCGGTGATATCTTGGTGTTTTTGCCGGGCGAGCGCGAAATCCGCGAGGCCGCTGAAGCGTTACGCAAGCATCACCCACCGGGCACGCAAGTGTTGCCCCTCTATGCACGCTTGTCGCAGGCTGAGCAAGAAGAAATTTTTACCCCGCAAGGTAGCGGGCGTCGCATCATTTTGGCGACTAACGTTGCGGAAACCTCATTGACAGTTCCTGGTATTCGCTTCGTGATCGACACGGGCCTCGCGCGGGTCAAACGCTATTCGTGGCGCAATAAGGTCGAGCAATTACGGATCGAGCCCATTAGCCAGGCTTCGGCAAACCAGCGGGCAGGGCGCTGCGGTCGCTTGGGCCCTGGGGTGTGTATTCGTTTGTACGACGAGCCAGGCTTTAAAGAGCGGCCAGCGTTTACGGATCCAGAGATTTTGCGCTCGTCGCTGGCTGGCGTCATCTTGCGCATGAAAGCGCTCAAACTCGTTGAAATCGAGCAATTTCCGTTTGTTGATCCACCCTCTGGTCGGGCAATCGCTGATGGCTATCACTTGCTGCAAGAGCTTGGCGCGATTGACCCTGAATCCAGTACCGACACCGGGCTGACGTCCACCGGTCAGGCGCTGGCCAAATTACCTGTCGATCCTCGTATTGGTCGCATGATCTTGGCAGCCCGTGAGCAAAACTGTTTGACCGAGATGTTGATCATTGCGGCTGCCCTGTCTGTGCAAGACCCGCGCGACCGACCCATGCAAGCGCGCGAGGCCGCAGAACTTGCGCACGCTAAGTTTGCCGATGATAAATCTGAGTTTCTCTCGTACATTAAGCTTTGGCGGTGGTACCACGAACAAGTCGACCACAAGGCCTCGCAGCGCAAACTGGTTGCCCAACTGCGCCAGCAGTTTTTGTCTCCTGTGCGCTTGCGCGAGTGGCACGACATCCATCGACAATTACTGGCACTGGCTGGCGAGCAGGGCTGGCGCCTGAATCAAAGTGACGCCACCTTTGAGCAATTACATTTGGCCTTAATGTCAGGCCTTCTTGGCAATCTCGGTTTGCAGTCTGAAGAAGCCGGGCACTTTATGGGCGCGCGCGAGTTGCGCTTTTGGATTCACCCTGGGTCGCGTCTGGTTAAAAAAGCTGGCAAGTGGATCATGGCTGCCGAACTGGTCGACACCAGTAAGGTGTATGCCCGCTGTGTCGCAAAAATTGATCCCACCTGGGTTGAGAAGGTAGCCAAGCATTTAATTAAACGCTCCTGGAGCGATCCGCGCTGGGAGAAGAAACTTGGGCAAGTCGTTGCCAACGAAAAAGGGACGCTTTACGGATTAAATGTGTACTCGGGGCGGCGTGTACATTACGGGCCGATCGCACCTTCTGAAGCACGCGCGATTTTTATTTTGCAAGGCTTGGTACCTAGTGAGCTTGATAGCCCGCTTGCGTTTATCGCCCATAACCGCAAACTGATTGCGCAAATCCAACATCTCGAGCATCAAACCCGACGTCCCGATATTTTGGTCGACGATAGTTTGATTCATGCTTTTTACGATCGCTTATTACCTGCGAATATTCATCAGTTAAGTACGCTCGAACACTGGGTCAAAGGCTTATCCAAAGAGCAGGCGCAAACGCTATTTTTGACCCGTGAAGCCCTGATGCGACACGAAGCCGCTGGCGTCACGACTGACGTGTTTCCAAAGTTTTTTGAGTGGCAGGGTACACGTCTGGCGCTTGATTATCACTTTGAACCGGGCTCGCCGCGCGACGGCGTCACCTTGGCTGTTCCGTTGTTTTTTTTGAATCAACTCGAGGCTGAACGCTGCGAGTGGTTAGTGCCCGGCATGCTCAAAGAAAAAGTGCACATGCTGCTTAAATCACTACCGCAAAAAATACGTCGCCATTGCGTGCCCTTGCCCGATTATGCCGCTGGGTTTTACGAGCGCTGGTTTGAAAAGCTTGGCGCGCCAGGGTGTTCGCTCACAGAGGCGATTAGCCAGGATATGTGGCGACAGCTCAAGTTGCGCCCAGTGTCTACGGATTTCAAACCTGAAACCTTGCCCGCGCATCTGTTCATGTCGTTTAAGGTGGTCGATGAACATGGTCGGATGTTAGGAGCAGGGCGCAATTTGGCGCAACTCAAGGCTGAGTTTGGCAAGCAGGCGCAGGCTACTTTTCAGCAACTTGCGACACGTGATCAGGATGTGGCAAGCGCCTTGTCGCAAGACGAGATCGTTGACTGGAGCTTTGGCACCTTACCCGAGCTCTTAGAGATTCGTCGAAAAAATAGCACCGTTGTAGGTTATCCGGCTTTGGTGGATCGTGGCGTGAATTGCGCGCTGGATGTATTTGATGATCCGCACGCAGCGAAGCTTGCGCACCAGCGGGGTTTAAGACGCCTATTTAAGATCGCACTGCGCGATCAGGTTAAATTTTTAGAAAAAAACCTGCACGATCTTACTAAGCTTGGAATGCTGTACCTCACGCTTGGCACACAAGAACAGTTACGCGACCAGTTGATCGATTGTGCGATTGAACGAGCCTGCCTGAACGAACCCTGGCCGCTTGATGCGCAAAGCTTCGAGGCGCGTCGCCTTGAGGGTAAGGCCAAAGTTGGTTTGCTGGCGCAAGATGTGGCGCGTACGGCAGGCGTGATCCTCGAAGGCTGGGTCGCGGCGGTGCGTAAGTTGCCTCAGGCAAAAGGAACTGCGGCGGCGCATCAGGATATTCAGACGCAATTGTCGCAACTGGTCTCTGCCGATTTCATTACGCGCACCCCCGCAGCCCAACTGGCTCATATGCCGCGCTACCTGAAAGCGGCGGTGGCGCGTATTGATAAGCTGCGCGCTGACCCAGCACGCGATGCACGCTTGATGGCAGAGATGGCGCCTTTGCTTGCTCAGTATGCGCGCGCTCGTAGCGCGCTCAAAGGTGCTCCAGATCGGGGGCTAGACGAGTTTCGCTGGCTACTCGAAGAATTGCGAGTCGCCTTGTTTGCGCAAGAATTACGCACACCGATGCCAGTTTCGGCTAAGCGCCTGCAAAAGGCGTTTGAGGCGATGCAACGCTAGTGGCGCCTTGGCGGCACGCTCTTGCGCGATCCCTCTTATCCCAAGGTTGTACAAGCTGGCAATCCCCGCTTTTTAAGGGAACAGATAGTCAAATGTGCAAGAACAGATAAATTGCTAAGGCGATCAGCCCAAACTTTGTCGTTTTGTAAAGCGTGCGGTTGGCCTTTTTAAACGCGCGACGTTTTTGATCCACTTGCCAATGATATTGCGTAAGTTTGTTGATAAAACCGGTCTGATCTGACCCCGTGTCGTTTGGTGAGCTCGCGGCAGACATCAGTACACGTCCAAACCAGTGGTTAAAGCGCTCGGCCCAGCCCCATTTGAGCGGGCGCTCGATGTCGCAAAACAAAATAATGCGGTTTTCAAGCGTGCGGTTGTAAGCCTCATGCACATAGGTTTCATCAAAAATGACGCTCTTGCCGTCGCGCCAGCTGTGGCGCAAGCCATCAACGTCGATGTAACACTGATCGTCATTGGGGGTGACCAGACCGAGGTGATAGCGTAGCGAGCCAGCAAAAGGATCACGATGAGGATTGAGTTGCCCGCCCGGCGGTAGCTCGGCAAACATCGCTGCTTTGACGCTTGGAATCTGATTGAGCAGGGCGACAGTTTTGGGGCACAGCGCTTGCGCCGAAGGGTGTTTGGCGTCGTACCACTTTAGGTAGAAACGCTTCCAACCGTATTTAAAAAACGAGTTAAAGCCAATGTCATTGTGCTGCTCAGGTGCTTTGATTGCTTGCAAACTGGCTAAATGAACCGCCTCTTCTCGAATCGTCTCCCAGTGATCCTCTAAAAGCTTTAGCTCTGGGATGTAGTCTGTTGACAAATAAGGGGTGGTGGGTACCTTAGAGTTCAGCAC
>CALFXX010000167.1 GCA_937952975.1 uncultured Alcaligenaceae bacterium | reverse complement strand
AATCGTCAGTATTAGCCTCGCCATGGCTGTGGGGCAATTTGTTTGGGGGGCGGCTCAACCGCTCGCCGGTATGATCGCTGATCGTCATGGTGCGCGTCCGGTTTTGCTCGGTGGCTTATGCCTGACGATTATTGGCACGGCGCTGATCCCCCTGATGGGCTCGACTTGGGGGCTGATTTTTACGATTGGCTTTCTTTCAGCCGTTGGTAATGGCGCCTGTAGTTTTTCTATTTTGATTGGTACAGTAGCCAAGCGGATTCCCGCCGAGGCACGCGGCAATGCAGCGGGGTTGATCAACGCAGGTAGTTCGATGGGACAGTTTGTATTTGCTCCGATCACCACGCGCTTGATTCAATCGTTGGGTTGGATGAACGCCATGTGGTCGCTGGTGTTGTTGGCGTTACTTTCCTTGCCGCTGATCAATAAGCTCACTAAAAATGTGCCAGCACCGGCTGCGCCACAGGGCAGCGATGCCGGGCTAGGCGCGGCAGTCAAAGAGGCCTTTAAAACCCCCAGTTATCTTTTATTACATTTGGGGTTCTTTACCTGCGGTTTTCATATCGCGATGTTGGTGACGCACTTGCCCGGCGAGGTCGACTTATGCGGTTTGCCGCCAGCTGTGGCGGGGTGGTCATTAGGAATCATTGGGTTGGCTAATATTTTTGGCAGCATCTTTGTGGGCGCACAAATCAATCGCTTCAAGAGTAAAAATATTTTGGCTGTGATGTATGGGTCGCGCGCGGTGTTAATTGCGTTGTATTTGATGGCGCCCAAAACTGAACTCACGTTTTATATGTTTGCGATCGGTTTAGGGGCAACGTGGTTAGCTACTGTCCCCCCAACAGCCTCTATCGTAGGGAAGTTGTTTGGCGTGCGCTACTTGTCAACGCTGTTTGGCTTGACGCTGCTGTCTCATCAGATTGGCGCGTTTTTAGGAGCCTATGTCGGCGGCTTGGTTTTATATTCTTTTGGTGATTATCAGTGGATGTGGTACGCCGACATTGCATTGTCGGGGATGGCTGCTTTAATTAACTTACCCATTAAAGAGCCAGCACCGGTGGCGGCAACTGCTGCGGCCTAAGGCGCTATCTTCGAGGCACAAAAGTTGTGTAACGCTTGGGCAAAGTCGGTTTCTTGCGCAAGCGTGTGACTCAGTGCCTGAGCCTGCGTTAACCATTGCACGTACGCCTGTCCGTTCAGCGCTTGTTCGATGCGTGTTGGCAGGTCGATCGAGAGAGTATCTGCATTCCAGACGCGTATCAGATCTTGAATGTGAGCAGGTAAATGAGAGATTTTTAACCAGGCATCGAGCTTGATCAGATGTGTGCCCTCTGTTTGGGGATAAATTTGCCAGACAAGCGGTTTACCCGCCCAGACTGCGCGAACGATTGAATCTTCGCCTCGTACAAAATTCAGATCAGCCATCCATAACAGTTGATCGTATTCTGGCTGTGACACAAAAGGAATGCGTTCGATATATACCTGTTGAAAGGGTCCCAGACGCCCCGTGACGAGCTCAGGGGCAATGCCTTGTGGAACCAGTACAACCGAGCTGCGCGAATCTGTGCAGAGCGCCTCAAGTAGCTGCGCGATCGGCGCTTGTGGGTAGCAAAACAAGTTGAGCAGGCGGGCGGGCTCTTGATGAGCGTCGTGTTGTTGCTCAAGCTTGCTGTCGCCCGTGTGAGGTGAGGTCGTCGGCAGAGGCTGCCATGCGTCAAGTGCCTCGGCAGACACCCTTAAATCTTCGAGCATCTGCCTTTGCCCTGCGAAATTTTTTTGCCATTGGTTGCGTTGAGGTAATAGATCGCGTTCGCGCAACAGGCCACCCGTTTTTGCGTTGAAGCCCGGGAAAAAGAAGTATGACGACAAACCGTCACCGCGCAACGAGGGTAGCGCGTGGCAGCCCTCGACCCAGCTTTCTGCACTCAGGTATTCAAGGTTTAGCCATAGCGCAGGCCTCAGGTGCAACTGTGCAATGTAGGTGGTAGGCAAGTCGCAAGAAAAACTGCACAACACAAGCGGGTAGGGGATGAGGTCTGGCGCGGGGTCGCCCCAGTGAATAATTTCGATGTGCTCAATGACTTGTTGCAAGGCATACAAGTTGATCCGTGCTTCCAGTCGTTGAAAACTTTTTAAATCATCGACCCATAAACGGATTGACCAGTTGTGTTCGCGCTGTAATTGGCGCACCAGGCGCCAAGTCACCCCGATATCACCAAAGTTATCGACGACTCGACAAAAGACGTCTGCTTGCATGATCAGTGAAAGTGCGCGGGTGCCGTCTCAGCGTCTTCGGGTAGTTCGGCATGCACCATTTCGCCCGAAGGATTTGGAAAATAGGGTGCCCCACAGTCGTCGCAAAACTCGGGGCTCAACAGGCTAGGCAGGCGACGAATATCGGTGATGCCGCACTCTTTGAGCAAGTTCGTGATCTCGTCGATGGTTTCGATCGGTGCAGGTTGCCCTTCAAGCAGCGGTTCGTCTTCTTCGCGACCGTAGAGTGGCCACAGGCAACCGTAGATGACTTCAGTTTGATTTTTTTGCGTAAAACCAATTCGGTACTCTTCGACTGTGCGCTCGCCACATCCTACGATTACTGCGCGCAGTTGGCTGGCTTCAAGTTGCAGCGCACCTTCAAGCCAAACCACGGCTGATTTAACCGAGAGTGGACGAATCCGACGATCGGCTTCGCGGTTGCTGACGTAGTATGCATCGGGCACTAAAATTTCAAAGCCGCAACCCGCCAACAAATTAGCAAAAATCAGCTGGGTATCTGCGATCCATTTTTCGAGACACGCCTCGCGACCATCGCCAAGCTCGCTGGGCGTTTCTTGCCAGCGAAAAACCGGTGTGCCCTCTGGCACGGCAACGCCAAGCGCAATGTAGCGGGTATCGGCCAACATATTGAATGCGTCGGGTTCGTGATTGAGCTTGGGTGGCCCACTGGGTAAGTCTAAGGCTGTGGCACCTAGTTTATGCAGCCAATCGTAGGTTTCGCAAAGCGTACGCGGCATCTGATCCAGGCTAATGAGCTGAGGCATCATGGCGATTCGAGCGCCAGTCGCCAAGACGTGTGTTTGTAAATGCCCCGCTAAAGTCTTAACGATACTGTCGCTTAACGGCACTGCGGGGATGCTATAGCGCGTCCAGGCAACCAAAGGTGCAATCACCAGCAAAACGTCGAAGCGTTGACCATTTTTCTCGAGCACGCATGACTCCGAATGCGTCTCCGCCTGTTCGATCAGCACCTCATAGCCACCTATGTTGGTGGTAGAGAGGTGATCCAGCGCTGCATCTAGGGTGGCGTCGTTTCCGGCGCGCATGAGTTTATTTAAAGCGTTGGCGAGTTCGGTTTCCCAATAGCGATCTTCAACCCGACTACCCGAGTGATGCAAGGCGACTGATAGAGTAACTAAGCGCGAGGAGTCGCGATTAAGTCGTTTTGAGGCAGAGGAAGCGCGAGCACGAGCCATATAAATGTCAGAAACCAAAAAAGCAGCAATAAAGGGCTCTAGTGTAACGAACTATCTAAATGAGTCGTCTTTTGTTCTTTCAACAAAAAACCCCATCAAGCAGGACACGTGTCCAACTGTATGGGGCTGTTTGTGTCGGCGAAGTGTTTTTAGCGACGCCGGGCTAGTGCTTAAGACGCAATCGTATCGGCTACATCTTTGTAGTCGGGGATCTGATCAAAGTTGAGGTACTTGTAGATTTGGTCGCCGTTTTTGCTTAAGACGCCCATATCGGTCAGGTACTCTTCTTTGGTTGGAATACGACCAAGCTTCGAGCAAATGGCGGCCAACTCGGCAGAGCCCAGGTACACGTTTGTGTTCTTACCCAAACGGTTCGGGAAGTTACGTGTGCTGGTTGACATCACCGTTGCGCCTTCGCGCACTTGTGCCTGATTGCCCATACATAGCGAGCAACCTGGCATTTCAGTGCGTGCACCCGCTGAACCGAATACACCGTAGTGGCCTTCTTCGGTCAGTTGAGCGGCATCCATTTTTGTTGGAGGCGCAATCCACAACTTCACAGGCATGTCGCGTTTGCCTTCGAGCAGTTTCGAGGCGGCACGGAAGTGACCGATATTGGTCATGCAGCTACCGATAAACACTTCGTCGATCTTAGCGCCTGCGACCTCTGACAGTGTTTTCACATCATCGGGATCATTGGGGCAAGCAACGATTGGCTCGTGAATTTCTGCCAGATCAATTTCGATGACTGCTGCATATTCAGCATCAGCATCGGGTTCCAACAATTGTGGATTTTTGATCCAGGCTTCCATCGCCTGTATGCGGCGTGTGATGCTGCGCTCGTCTGAGTAGCCATTGGCGATCATCCACTTCAACATCACGATGTTGCTGTTGATGTACTCAATGACGGGCTCTTTGTTCAGGCGAATTGTGCAGCCTGCAGCGGAACGCTCGGCTGAAGCATCTGACAGTTCGAATGCTTGCTCAGCTTTTAGATCAGGCAAGCCTTCGATTTCAAGGATGCGGCCCGAGAAGATGTTTTGTTTGTTTTGTTTTTCAACAGTCAACAAACCAGCTTTGATGGCGTACAGGGGGATTGCGCTGACCAAGTCGCGCAGGGTCACGCCAGGTTGCATTTTGCCTTTAAAGCGCACCAATACTGACTCAGGCATATCCAAAGGCATCACGCCCGTAGCAGCGGCAAAGGCAACTAAGCCAGAACCGGCAGGAAAGCTGATGCCGATTGGGAAGCGAGTGTGTGAGTCGCCGCCGGTACCGACCGTATCGGGCAACAACATGCGGTTGAGCCATGAGTGGATCACACCATCGCCTGGGCGCAGCGAGATACCGCCGCGGTTGCTCATGAACTGAGGCAACGAGTGGTGGGTTTTGACGTCAACAGGTTTTGGGTAAGCAGCGGTGTGGCAGAACGATTGCATGACCAGATCAGCTGAGAAACCTAAGCAAGCAAGGTCTTTCAACTCGTCGCGTGTCATTGGGCCAGTGGTATCTTGGCTACCAACCGAGGTCATTCTGGGTTCGCAATATGAACCAGGACGCACGCCTTGACCTTCAGGTAGGCCACAAGCGCGACCAACCATCTTCTGAGCAAGGGTGAAGCCCTTTTTCGAGGCAGCTGGATTGTGTGGGAAACGGAACAGCGTCGAGGGT
>CALFXX010000166.1 GCA_937952975.1 uncultured Alcaligenaceae bacterium | reverse complement strand
GCCGGTCGGGCATTCGATTAGATTCGCGCAACAGCACAAGGCGGCCTTACATATCTTGGCGTCAGATCATCGACTAAACAGCGTGCTGCCTCAGCTTGAGGTGTTGTTTAGTGAGTTTTTGAAGCAGTGCATGGGTTAGCCTTCGGTAGATGGAAGGCCAGTTTTTTAAAATTTATAAAGTCCTCTATGGCGGACATTATTGGCTTTTTTTGTGAAGTATGACCACTTTAGGTGACTTTTTAACAGACTCTGAGAATATGGCTGAGCCTGGTTCCAGACTACGTGCAAGGCGGCTTGCGCGCAACCTGACTAGTAAGATGCTTGCCGCGCGCACCGGTCTTAATCGTAAAACGATTATGGATCTTGAGGCTGGACGCGATGTGCGCCTGAGTACTGTCATGAAGGTATTTCGTGCACTGCAATTGCTGGGCGCGTTAAATACAGCGCTGCCCGATGTGCTGCCCAGCGGCGAGGCGCTGTCAGCTCGTGGTCAACCTCGGCTGCGCGCTTACCGCCCAGCCTCCTCAAAAATCTAATTTAAATGCCGTTGCTCTTGCGGTGTCTTTTGTGCAGACCGGGCAAGATGTGGCTCGAAATTAGTAACAATTTGTAAACGGCAAAAAATTGTTGCTCAAGTCGCGTTGACCATGTCGAAGACGTCCGTAGAATTCTCTTTGTTCAACAAAGAGGGCTCACAATGCAATCGCGCGTAGAAAAACTCGAAGCAGTCATGGCAACCGTAGCAACGCGTGAGGATCTTGCTCGGCTTGAAGTACAGCTGCATCGTGAAGTTTCAGCAATTCAACGCGATGTGTCAAGTATTCACCACGACATTAACCGTATCCACCAAGCCGTAAACGCGCAAACCTGGAAGATCCTTTTAACCTTGATCTACACATCAACGTTACTGGTCAGTGTGACGTATTACTTCGCAAAAAATGCGGGGTAAGGCGCTATGACACTTTTTAATCCGCTGTCTTATGTGGTTGAACTAGAAGCCGCTGGGGTATCAAGGCAGCAAGCGCAGGTACATGCCCAGACGCTGCAACTGGTTTATCACGAAGAGCATCGTCAATACGCGACTAAAGCTGATTTGATGCAAGTCAGTGCGACACTTGAGGCCAAAATATCAACAGAAATTTCAGGCGTTAAAACCCTAATCGATGACTGCAAAAAAGACTTTATTGAGTTTCGGGCAGACGTCTCTAGCCTTAAAACCTTGAACAAATACCTTCTCTGGATCGGAGGGGGTATCGCAACGTTATCGGCTAGCGCAATTGCGATGTGCTTATCGATGTTTTTGTATTCGTTGAAATAAAAATGTATCGAGTAGGTCTCGCGTTCTGGAAACTAGCTGCTCGTCTCGGTATCCCGTTATCGCTCAGGATTCAGGTCATGCACGATGACGAGGCTGACGTGTATATCGCAACAAGTACAGATTTTGCAGGGTTAGTCGCTGAGGCCCCTAGTCTCGATGAACTCATGTTTAGTGTCCGTGATTGTGCAGAGATGCTGATTGAACATACGCTGGATCGGTCACTTAAGCTCACCGCTAAGGTGGTGTGGAATGGCAAGGTAGAACGAACGATAAATTTCGTCACGACATGAATCTATTTGAAATCGGTGCGTTAGTGCAAAACCGCAGAGAACAACTTGGGTTAACTCAGATACAACTGGCGCGAATATCTGGCCTGTCGCGTGCAACGGTAAAGCAACTTGAGGGCGGTACGCTTAAAGAGCTCGGTGTCACAAAGCTGTTGGTTCTATTTGATCTGTTGGGCTTAGAAATGATCATTAGGCAGCCTAAGCAGTTGCGTCATGCTCTGCAAATTGCCAGTCAATCTGCCAGCGTGAGTTACAAAACGGTGATGCAACCTAAAGAACTGCAAACGGCCCTAGTGTCAGGGGTTGTACCGGCTAGTTTGGTTGCTCACATCGCCACATTTTTAGATGAAATGCCGCTCACGCTGTTGGTGGCAGCGGTTCAAGAAGCCTCGCGGCGCGGAAGAGTGCCAATGAAGTTGATCTGGCGGCATCTTGAGCAGTGGGCAGTTGAGTTTCAGTCGCCCCGTGTAGTGTGGGCTAAATAATTGAAGCTCAATTCAAGCGTGTTAAGGCCAAAGAAATTGTTAAGTCGCTAGCTTTTATTATGAAAGAAATCATCAAAAAATGGGGCAATAGCCCCGCGTTGCGACTGCCGAATTCAGTCATGGAGCTCGCCCAGTTAACGCTAGGCCAGGCTGTCAATGTCAATGCGCTTAATGGCAAGCTTGTTATTGAACCGATTGTGTCTAAAAAAAAACGACTTGACGAGTTATTGGCTGGAATCACGTCTGACAATATTCATGCTGAAGAGTTTGCCAAAGAAGATTGGAGTGCCATCCAAGAAACTGTGTATTTGTTATCAATTCCTGGTATGCGTGAGTCGATTAAAGACGCCATGGCTGAGCCTCTTGCTGAAAGTAGACTGGTTCACGAAGTCTTTCCTAAAGTAAAGAAGGTTCGCACTAAAAGGACAGTATGAACATCATGTCAAAAATTACCTTAGAAGAACGAATCGAGATGAGCTTGCGGCGCTCGGCAATGTAGGCCGGCGACAGCAGCACCGCCTGCCCGGGTTTTGCCAGCGCCCCGGCCCGTTCGACCGCCTTCTCGAGGCTGGCGCAGTCCTCAAGCGCAACGCCGGTGTCGGCGAGCGCCTGCTTCAGGCGA
>CALFXX010000165.1 GCA_937952975.1 uncultured Alcaligenaceae bacterium | reverse complement strand
GGCAAGACCATTTCTTTGTCTGCTGGCAACTCGATCGTGCCGGTCACGTCTGTCGTACGGAAGTAGAACTGTGGACGATAGCCGTTAAAGAACGGTGTATGACGCCCGCCTTCTTCTTTTGACAGAATGTAGACCTCGGCTGTGAAGTCTGTGTGTGGCTTGATCGATGCTGGCTTGGCCAACACTTGACCACGCTCAACTTCTTCACGCTTGGTGCCGCGCAACAAGATACCAACGTTATCGCCCGCCTGACCTTGGTCAAGCAACTTACGGAACATCTCAACGCCTGTGCAAGTCGTTTTGAGTGTGTCGTGAATACCAACGATTTCGATCTCTTCGCCGACCTTGATGATGCCGCGCTCGATACGACCGGTCACCACAGTGCCACGACCAGAGATCGAGAACACGTCTTCAACAGGCATCAGGAATGCGCCGTCAACAGCACGCTCTGGCAGAGGAATGTATGAATCCAGCGCATCGGCCAAACGCATAATCGCGCCTTCGCCCATCTCGCCCTTATCGCCCTCAAGCGCGAGCTTAGCTGAGCCCGTCACGATTGGTGTATCGTCGCCTGGGAAGTCGTACTTCGACAGGAGCTCGCGCACTTCCATTTCAACCAGCTCAAGCAGCTCAGCATCATCCACCATGTCGGCCTTGTTCAGGAACACGATGATGTAAGGCACGCCCACCTGACGGCTCAGCAAAATATGCTCGCGCGTTTGGGGCATTGGGCCGTCAGCGGCTGACACCACCAGAATTGCGCCGTCCATCTGCGCAGCGCCAGTGATCATGTTTTTGATGTAGTCGGCGTGGCCGGGGCAATCAACGTGCGCGTAGTGACGTGTTGAGGTCTCGTACTCGACGTGTGCGGTGTTAATCGTGATGCCGCGGGCGCGTTCTTCAGGCGCTGCGTCAATCTGGGCGTAGCCTTTAGCTTCGCCGCCAAACTTTTGCGACAACACTGTTGTAATTGCCGCTGTCAGTGTGGTTTTACCGTGGTCAACGTGCCCAATGGTGCCAACGTTGACGTGTGGTTTGGTTCGTTCGAATTTGCCTTTTGCCATGACGGGCTCCTGACCTAGATTGACGCTATTGAATGAGATAAAAACGATACTGCCGTCGACTGCTTAATCTTTACTGGTGCCCATGACGCGGATCGAACGCGTGACCTCTCCCTTACCAAGGGAGTGCTCTACCACTGAGCCACATGGGCGCATTCGCCGAGCTCGCACTCTACGAAAGACAATCTGTACTGGGTACTACAGCACTGCATACTACTAATTCAACAAACCGCTGGAGCGGGTGAAGGGAATCGAACCCTCGTCGTAAGCTTGGAAGGCTTCTGCTCTACCATTGAGCTACACCCGCCCGATTCGAGCTGTCTAATCCCCATACACGCTGGAGTCTTGGTGGAGAAGGTTGGATTCGAACCAACGTAGGCGCAAGGCCAACAGATTTACAGTCTGCCCCCTTTAACCACTCGGGCACCTCTCCACAAGAGAACCAACGATTATGAGGGAGTTTTTACGCATTGTCAAGTGCAGTACATTGTGATGAATCAGCGTTAAAGGCGTGATATGGCTAAGATTCTTTGCCTGAGTGCGTTCTATTCGGCTTTCACGCCCGCCGCTTTGACGACAACTGACCATTCTGCAATCTCTTTTGCGACTTTTTGACTAAAGTCTTTTCGGTCGCTGGCCACCACCTGCGAACCACCCTGATTGACTTTCGCAATTGCCGTTTTTGTATTCATCGCTAACTGAACGGCTTTTAAAAGGTATTCAATCCGATCTGACGGGGTGGCTTTTTGTACAAATAATCCATACCAATCAGCCACTTGCATACCTTTGATCCCCATGCTTTCTAACGTGGGCGTACCCGCAAAGACGCCGATCAAGTCAGAATTGGTGGCGGCAAGAACCCGTAACTTACCCGACGACACAAGACTTTCAATCGACGATGGCGAGGTAACGAGCATATCAACTTGGCCGCCTAAAAGATCCGTTGTCGCGGGCCCCGCGCCTCGATACGGAATATGAGTAATTTTGATCTCAGTCTGTTTGGCGAGCCGCTCTGTGGTGAGGTGAGACAGGGTGCCATTACCGGGGGTTGCAAAATTAACGGCCTGAGGTCTTGCCTTTGCGTCCGCAATGTATTGCGCGAGTGTTTTATAAGGGCTTTGTTCACGCACCACAAATACGACAGACGCATTTGTGAGTTGTGTCAACGGTTCAAAATCTTGCTCTGGTATGAAGCCAGCGTTTTGATACATGACAGGATTGACAGCAATAATGCTCGTCTGTGACATCAGCAGGGTGTACCCATCTGGCTTAGCGCGCGCTGCATAAGCCGTGCCCAGATTACCCCCTGCACCGGCTTTATTTTCAACGACGACGGGTTGACCCACGATTGGTGCTAACTCAGAAGCCAGCAACCGCGCCAAACTATCATTACCCCCGCCAGGCGGAAACGGAGAAATGATTGTGAACGCCTGCTTGGGAAAATCACTTAATGGGGCAAGCGATTGTGCCACTGCGTTTTTTAAACAGAGTGTCGCAAATACACCCATTAGAAAATACTTCGACACCTGTGCGAGTTTACGAGCAGAGCACATGAAACCTCCGATTACTTATTGAATGTTAGTGGGGCAGTCGATAAGCTTGACGCTCTTGTTCATCGATTTGATTCAATAAGTTAATTTCCCATTCGAGGTAGCGTATGGCTGCAGCGCGGTTTCCGTCATGCCGATCGTGTACAAAAAATAAATAATCAATGCTCTCTTGATCTGTTGGTATGTTGGACGTCGCGACCACCTCAAGGCCCACCTCTCGCCAAGCATCTGTTGTATCGATGTTGATTTGGATCAGCGAAGCACCCGCATCCAATAACTCCGATGCCGCTAAATATGCGGTAGCAAGATCATCCGCAACGAGGACAACGCAGGCGCCTTTGAGCGCTTGTAAATGATTGAGTGTTGGTCTAATCGCCCATTCAAAACCTTTGAGATGCGCATCGCGATATTTTGTACTTGGTCGTACATCCAAACAAAGCGTTGCCTTGGATATCGCATGTTTAAGCTCATCGGCTGAAATAGTTTTTGAGCGATCTAAAACGGTTTGCGAGACGATTTGCGTTGGAGTTGATATTGGGCTTGTCTGCGATGGATCAGTGAATGCGTTAGAGAATACTGCGACTTCCCATCCTAGCATTGCAAGCCAAGAGGCCATTGCAGGCGCGCGAACATTTTCATGATCGAACACGACCAATCGTGCACCTCGTACGCCTATAAACTGATCGGTCGCCTGAACGAGTTGTCCGCCTGGTGTATGTTGCGCGCCAGGTAATGTTGCACGTGCAAACTCTTCTGGGGATCGCACATCACACAAAAAGGTTGTACGAGTTTGATCCGCGAGCCACTGCTCAACTGTCGCTTTATCAATAAACTTCACAGCATTTTTATCGGCAAGCGCTTTGGCACGATCTTGTTGCACCGTCAGATGTTTTTCATTTACAACTTCAGGATATTTTCGGGTGGCACCGTGATCAAGTTGGAGGTTAGCGAGATACCAACCTTGTGTCCCGTTTTCAAGAGCAAGGATTTTATTTTTCACGCCGAGGTTGATTAATGTTTGTGCGCCAATAATGCTGCGGGTACGCCCCGCGCAATTAATAACGATTGTGGTTTCTGGTCTGATAACCAAGTCGTCAATGCGAAAAGGTAACTCACCATTTGGGCAACAAATCGCTGTCGGTATACTCATTTTTCGGTATTCAGAATAAGGCCTGCCATCCAGAATAACGAGGTCTTCTTTTGCGGCTATTTTTTCGTTGAGCTCTTGCGCTGTGATACGCGGGGTGTGAAAAGCGTGCTCTGCAAGCTCACCGAACGCCTTGCTTGGTAAATTGACTCCAGCAAATACTTGGTAACCTGCGTTCTTCCATTGCGCGATTCCACCGTCAAGCAAATAAATATCTGTGTATCCAAGCTGACTGAGTCGGCGTGCTGCGCGTGCAGTAAGTTCATTCGCATCATCACCCACCAACACGAGCCGTACAGTTTTACGCGGTACCAATCTTTGTACGTCGTGTTCTAGTTTGCTATAGGGCACCGAGACAACATAAAAAAGGTGCTCTTCACCGTACTGGCCATGCTCGCGTACGTCAAGCAGAGCGATTTCTTTTTTGTCATGTAACCAGCTTTTTAATAATTGTGGCGTAACGAGTTTGTGTTGGTCTTGTTGCATGATTGGCTCCTACTACTGACTGGTTTGATCGTTAGGCTTAATAAGGGTTCGCAGCCCGCTGTGGTTTTTATATGCGGTTTGTTCTTTACTGCTTAGCTGTCAATATTTTCTTTCAGGTTAAGTTTTTCAATGAGCGCCGAACAATGATCCCAACCATGAAAGTCGATGATCAATTGGCCGCGACCCTTGCTAGCGACTTTTAAGGTAACTTTGGTACCAAGTTGGTCGGACAGTGCTTCTTCAAGACGCGTGACGTCACGCGACTGGGTGCTTTTTTTGGTAGTCGTTTTTGTAGTAGGTTCTTTAAGCGTCTGCGTGACTAACGCCTCTGCGTCACGTACCGATAAGCGCTTGGCGATAATCTGATTAGCAAGCTGAATTTGTATTGCAGCATCGACCGCAAGCAGCGCGCGAGCATGGCCCATGTCAATGTCTCCGGCAAGCAACATCGTTTGCACCGGTGATGCTAAATTAAGTAAGCGTAACAAATTACTTGTGGCTGAACGCGAGCGTCCAATTGCTGTTGCTGCTTGCTCATGGGTTAACCCAAATTCTTCAATGAGTCTTTTAACCCCCTGAGCTTCTTCGAGTGGATTTAAGTCTTCACGTTGAATATTTTCAATCAATGCCATTGCAGCGGCATGTTCGTCTGCAACGTCTTTTACTAAGACTGGTACTTCAGTCAGGCCCGCTAATTGGGCAGCACGAAAGCGTCGTTCGCCAGCAATGATTTCATAGCGTCCCTGCAGAGCATCAAGCGGCCGAACTAATATCGGCTGCATAATACCTTGCGCGCGTATTGAATCTGCAAGCTCGGCCAAGGCGCCTTCATCCATGCGTGTACGAGGTTGATATTTGCCTGCTTGAAGCTGTGAAATCAACAACGTACTCGGTGAGGTGGCGAGGGTGTTTGGTTGCCCCACTTGATCAAGACTGTTGGTGTCTGCGCCGAGCAAGGCATCGAGGCCGCGGCCTAAACCCTTTGGTTTCTTAGTTACCATTTTTCTTCCTTTTGATGCGTGCCCACACATAGCGGCACGTGTCTGAATCTTATTTTTGAGCCGAGCGCACACGCTCGATTACCTCTGCACCAAACGCAATATAGGCTTGCGCGCCACGCGAGGTTGGGTCATAAACGACTCCTGGCATCCCGTGGCTTGGGGCCTCTGCAAGGCGTACATTGCGTGGAATGACTGTTTTGAATACCTTGTCGCCAAAGTGTGTTTCAAGTTGGGCTGAGACCTGTTGTTGCAACGTGACGCGCGGGTCAAACATCACTCGCAACAAGCCAATCAAACTGAGCTCTGGGTTGATGTTTCGATGGACGCGCTTAATTGTATTAACAAGGTCAGAGAGCCCTTCAAGTGCGAAATATTCGCACTGCATTGGAATGATGACCCCATGCGCTGCGGCCAAACCATTCAAGGTGAGAAGCGATAGTGTAGGAGGGCAGTCGATTAACACGAAGTCGTATTGCATATGCACTTTTGCAATGGCGTGTTTGAGTTGTAACTCTCGATCATCCATTCCAACTAAGTCAATCTCGGCACCGGATAGCTCGCGGTTCGAAGGTAAAACATCGTAGCCCCCACTTTCTGAAGCAACGACCGCCTCTTGAATATTTGCCTCGCCAATCAGGACTTGATATAAGTTGTGCGCTAGGGTGCTTTTATCAATTCCGCTACCCATTGTTGAGTTGCCTTGCGGGTCAAGATCGATCAACAAGACGCGCTGCTTGTGTTTTGCAAGCCCAGCCGCAAGGTTAATTGTGGTGGTCGTTTTACCAACTCCGCCCTTTTGATTGGCAATGCAAAAAACTCGAGCAGTCATTGTTGTTGCGGTGGTGTTCATTGGGTTCCTTTCCGTTGCATCCAGACCAGACATCGCTGGGCTTCAAGCTCTGGAACTGTCAGGGGTTCTACTTCTAGTGCTGACCACGTTGTAAGGGTTTCGAGAGCTGCAATTTCTTCGGTTGGCGTGACGCCTTTCATTGCCAATAAGTGACCTTGCTCAGAAACATGTTTTCCTGCGAGCTGGGCGAAGTCTGTTAACGATGCGAAGGCGCGAGAGGTGACGATGGTGCTATGAAGCGGTGCAAGTGTTTCAATGCGAGCATGTAACGCGTTCAGGTTTTTAAGTGCGAGTACACCTGCCATTTGTCGAACAAATAAGGCTTTTTTTTCTACCGCGTCCACACAAGTGATCTTCACCGTTGGAAGCATGATCGCCAAAATGATGCCTGGAAGTCCACCTCCAGAACCCACATCGATAATTGTCTCGTTGACTGTGGCACTGAGCATCAACTGGCGGCGAACAGGATTAACCAACGAAAGGCTATCAAAAATATGATGAACCAGTGCTTGATTGGGATCCCGAATTGCAGTCAGGTTGTATGTCTTGTTCCAACGTAGAAGTTGAGTAAGGTACTCGAGCAAGATCGTCTGTTGCGCGGGCGTGGCGATAAGCTCAAGGCTATTCAAGGCGAGCATCAATCTCTCGCTAACGCTAGCCTCTGTGAGTTCAACCGTTTGATTACCCACGTTACGCCGCTTTACCATACTGATGGCGCTTTAGATGAATCAAGAGCAAAGAGATAGCGGCGGGTGTGACACCTGATATACGCGAGGCTTGGCCAATTGTTTCTGGTCGATGTGTCTTTAGTTTTTGTCGAACTTCAAATGATAGGCTAGTGACCGCGCTGAAGTCGAGGTCCGCTGGTATGGCGAGTGTTTCTTGAGCTTGATGGCGATCAACCTCATCTTGCTGCCGAGTAATGTAACCCTCGTATTTAATTTGAATTTGGACTTGCTCGGCCTCGTCGCCTGGGGGCAGGCCAGTCGGTAAATCGATTCCCTCATTCATCGGCATATTAACGAGGTTTTGATAAGAAACGTTGGGGCGCTTTAATAAATCTGATAGTAAGTACTCGCGCTCAATTTCTTTTCCTAATATTTGTGTTGCAACTTCAGGCGCCAACATTCGTGGATTTATCCAAGTCCCACGCAATCGCGCGACTTCGGTTTCAACGGCTTCTCGCTTCGTTATAAATGAATTCCACCGTTCATCGTCGACTAAGCCAAACTCCCTGCCTTTTTCGGTCAAGCGCCAATCTGCATTATCTTCTCGCAAACTTAAACGATACTCAGCACGTGAAGTAAACATTCGATAGGGCTCTGTAACACCCTTAGTAATGAGGTCATCGATTAACACCCCCATATACGCTTGATCTCGGCGCAAAATAAAAGGGCTTTGTTGTCTCGATGCTCGAGCAGCATTAATGCCAGCGATTAGTCCTTGAGCAGCGGCCTCTTCATAACCCGTTGTTCCATTGATTTGACCGGCAAAAAATAAACCTTGAATACTCTTTGTTTCAAGAGTGGCCTTTAATTCTCTAGGATCAAAATAGTCATATTCGATGGCATATCCAGGGCGAACGATATGTGCATTTTCAAGACCTCTCATCGAACGAATCAGATCTAATTGAATATCAAAGGGCAAACTCGTTGACACACCATTTGGATATATTTCGTTGGTTGTGAGGCCTTCTGGCTCTAAAAATATTTGATGAGAATCTTTATCAGCAAACCGATGAACCTTGTCTTCAATAGAGGGGCAATATCTAGGACCAACGCCTTCTATCACCCCGCTATACATTGGTGAACGATCTAAGCCTCCACGAATGATTTCGTGTGTTCGAGCGTTTGTGTGAGTGACCCAACAAGGTATTTGTTTAGGGTGTAGTGATTGATTACCTAAATACGAAAATACTGGGACTGGATCTAAATCGCCTGGCTGTTCTGTCACTAGAGAATAGTCAATGCTGCGTCCATCGATACGGGGTGGGGTACCGGTTTTTAAGCGGCCTTGCGGAAGTTTCAACTCTCGAAGTTTGGCCCCTAACGAGGATGCAGATGGATCACCTGCGCGCCCAGCAGAATAGTTTTGTAAACCAATGTGAATCAGTCCATTTAAAAACGTTCCGGCGGTTAAAACTAAGGCTTTTGTTTTAAATGTGATTCCTGATTGCGTAACTGCTGCGACCACACGGTCGCCTTCGAGCAGTAGATCATCAACCGATTGCTGAAATAACCATAAATTAGGCTGATTTTCTAACCTTGTACGAATTGCCTGACGATACAAGACTCTATCTGCTTGAGCACGTGTCGCACGAACAGCAGGTCCTTTAGAGGCGTTTAGAATTCGAAATTGAATTCCTGCTTCATCGGTCGCAATTGCCATCGCACCGCCGAGTGCATCAATTTCTTTAACCAAATGACCTTTACCAATTCCTCCAATAGAGGGATTACATGACATCTGCCCTAGTGTTTCAATATTGTGAGTGAGTAAGAGTGTTTTTGCTCCACTTCTGGCAGAGGCGAGCGCCGCCTCGGTACCAGCATGTCCACCTCCAACCACAAGAACATCAAAAACAGTAGGGTGATTCATATTCATAACATTTAAAAGGTCTTGGGGGATGGATTATAGACTTGTCACTTCGAATTGAAGATATGTTTCACGTGAAACATAAAAGAAATCACAATAGAAATATCTCGACATCAAACATTACTGACTATTTGTTGGAGAAGCAAAAACTCTTGTACATAGCGCTGAGAAGAACGGACTTGAAATAACAGCCAAAAACGATCATTACTGGATTCTTACTCGTACTTAAGATTTTAAATCTTTCCATCTAACGTAAGAACATTTAATCCATCACTATTCAAAAGAAAATAAAGTCCTCTAAGAACACACGAGCCTATCTACTTAGAATCAAACTGATGCAAGGTTTAAAGCACATCGACACGTGAATAACGTACTGTTCAGTCATTCCATTTCTATTTTGTTAAAGCCATAATGTTTCACGTGAAACAATCATCTTAATAAGTATGTGGATAACCTTGGTATAACACTTGAATAACTCGGTATAAATAGGGATAAGTCGAGATGTTCAACCTAGTTTCTCAATTTTATTGTGTATAAGTCAGTGCGTAACTTGTTAATATCTTGTGGACACTTAGTGGATATCCTGTGTACATCTTACTAACGGGTAAAAACTAAATTCCATTACGTTCGGTAGTACACACTCTCAATTTATATTGAAGTCCGACGTATCTGTACTTAATCATCTTCATGCTTGCCATCATGCATCTAAACTCAAAATTACCAGCAGTCGGCGCAACCATATTTACCACCATGAGCAAAATGGCTCTGGAATATCAAGCAATTAACCTGGGGCAGGGATTTCCTGACTTCAACACAGATCCAGCACTGTTAAACCTAGTTTCTGATGCAATGGCAAACGGATTTAACCAATACCCAGCAATGGCTGGTGTACCGTCGCTACGAAACGCCATTAGTCAAAAAATAGAGACTCTTTATCAACATCGCTACGATCCAGAGACTGAGATCACGGTTACCAGTGGTGCAACACAAGCGATCATGGCGAGTGTTTTAGCTTGCGTTGGCACCGATGATGAAGTGATTGTTTTAGAGCCTTGCTACGACTGCTATATACCCGCCATCACGTTGGCAGGTGGACGAGCAATCAGTGTCCCTATGCAAGCACCAACTCAACAGAATCCCGTTTACAGCGTTGATTGGAGCTTAGTCAAAGCAGCAATTACAAATAAAACGAAACTGTTGATTGTTAACTTTCCACATAATCCGACTGGTGCGGTTATTAATGCGGCAGATCTCGATGAATTGGAAGCCTTGACCTTACAACACAATCTTTTTTTGCTTTCAGATGAAGTTTACGAACACATCATTTTTGATGGCGTTACACATCTCAGTCTTTCTACCCGACCAGCCTTAGTCGAAAGAACATTTCTAATCTCATCTTTTGGCAAAACCACTCATACCACTGGATGGAAAATAGGATACTGCTGCGCCCCTCCAGCAATGACGTCCGAACTTAGAAAAGTTCATCAGTTCATGGTTTTTACTGTGCCTTCGCCTTTTCAACACGCCTTAGCAGCCTATACCTCTGATCCAAGTACGTATTTAACTTTGCCAAACTTTTACCAGGCTAAACGTGATTATTTAACCGATGGACTTAACAAGACACGTTTTAACGTTTTGCCAAGTCCTGGCACTTTCTTCTTGCTAGCCGACTACAGCAAAATTTCAGATCAATCCGAAGCTGACTTTGCTATTTGGTTGACACAAACTCACGGCGTTACCGTTATCCCAGTTTCCGCTTTTTATCAGTCATCCGATGCCCTCGAATCGAATCACAAACTCGTTCGTTTCTGTTTTGCGAAACAGGTTGCGACCCTTGATTTAGCAATTGAACGTTTAGCGAAGGTTTGATTTAACCACGATTAAATGTTGAAAAACCTAATTGATCTTAAACATGTTTTTTTGGCTCTGGCGATATCCTGTTTTATCTCTTTCTTTGTTTTATATATAAAAACTAATGGATAATAAGGACTGTGGATAACTGGTATAACGTAATATTATTTATTATTATCAATATGTTACGTTAATTTTTATTTGTGAATAAGCTCTGTTTAGATTTGTGGATCAAGTTGGATAAGTTTTTTGTTTGACTCAATAATCAAAGTTACTCGTTGTTCATGCACAGTTTGTTCACAGGCCCGTAGCCCTAGTTATCCACAGGCAAAATTTTTGTAACTAATTTACATTTGATGTGTAGAAACAACAGCAATAGTGTCCCATTGGACGTTGAATAGAGGATTGTCATGTTGCACGGCAAGACGGTTTTAATTACAGGATCTATTGCTGGCTTAGGCTATGCGATGGCTGAAGCATTTGCACAACAACAAGCAAACGTCATTTTGCATGGGCTTGAACCACTCGAACAGGTACACGCTGCCAGCGAGAAATTATCGTCACAGTATGGCGTTTCTGTCATGTACAGTCGTGCAAACTTAACAGTGGTTTCTGAGATCGAGGAACTCGTTCATCAAGCGCACGAGCGATTTGGTGGGGTCGATATCTTGATCAATAATGCCGTCATTCGAAACTTCGCAGCGATCGATACCCTCGAAACGGCTTCTTGGGATGAATCAATAGCAGTGAATTTATCGTCGGCCTTTCATATGTCGCGGTTAACCGTACCCACAATGAAGAAAAAGAAGTGGGGAAGAATCATCAACATTTCGTCTGTTTATGGCACGACTGCAACGCCTAATCGAGTCGCCTACATCACGACAAAGACGGCGTTGATCGGTTTAACCAGAAGCACGGCAATGGATGTCGCGACGGATGGAATTACGTGTAATGCGTTGTGTCCCGGAACCGTTCCTACTCCGCCAATTGTTGAACGCATTGCTGGTAACGCAAAACGAGAGGGCATTACAGTCGAACAGGCTGAACAGGATTACATTTCTAGTCGTCATCCGACTGGTCGTTTTGTGGCAATGACGAGCGTTGCTAGTTTTGCGGTTTTTTTATGTAGCGACGCAGGCAAAGACATTACCGGTGCTGTGTTACCTGTTGATGGTGGTTGGACCATCGAATAACAAATAACTCAAGAATTATTTCCCAATACAGAACCGTGAAAAAATTTCGCCCAGTAAATCATCGGGTGTCATTTGGCCTGTAATCAAACCTAGTTGGCGATGCGCCAAACGAAGTTCTTCTGCAAAAAGATCTAATACAAGATCTTTTTGTAAAGCGTACTCTTGCGCTTGCATCAGGTGATGTTGTGCCGCTAGTAATGCGTCGACATGGCGTTGACGTGCCAACCAAGGGGACTCCTGACCAGGGTTCCAGCCGGCAAGTTCTAACAGTTTTGCTCGCAAGGCCTCAAGCCCCAGACCTGTCTTAGCAGAAATAAATAATGTGTCATCAGAGGTGTCCACTACCTGTTTTGACAAATCTACTTTGTTACACACTCTAAGAACAATTGATTTGGCTGAGCGACGCTTTTGAATTTCTGGATCAAGTGTTAGATGATCAGTGTCTACTGCACTTAAATGTAAGATGACATCCGCTTGTTCAATCGCTGCCCACGTACGCTCGATGCCAATCGTTTCGATGGCGTCATCTGTATCGCGTAGACCTGCAGTATCAGTGATGGTGACAGGAACTCCATCAAGGGAAATTACCTGACTGACTTTATCTCTTGTTGTGCCGGCAATATTAGTTACGATGGCTAGCTCTTGCCCAGCGAGAGCATTTAATAAACTTGATTTGCCAACGTTTGGCTCGCCAGCCAAAACAACGTGTAAGCCTTCTCGTAAAACTACACCTTGTCGTGATGCCGCCAAAATTTCAGAAAGTTCGTTTTGGAGATTTTCAAGTTTACTGTGAGCTTGATATTTTTCTAGAAATTCAATTTCTTCTTCAGGAAAATCAAGCGTTGCTTCGACAAGCATCCGAAGGTGCACAATTGAACCAGCGAGTGTGTTGATGAGCCGCGAAAAAGAGCCTGTCATTGAAACCACGGCGGCACGTGCTGCGGCTTCAGATGATGCATCGATGAGATCCGCGATAGCTTCTGCTTGAGCTAAATCGATTTTGTCGTTTAAAAAAGCACGTAAAGTAAATTCGCCAGGCGAAGCGATTTGAATATTAAATGGTGCGCCAACAGTTAAACATCGGTTTAGTAATTGTTGCAGGACAGCGGGCCCACCATGACCTTGTAACTCAAGAACATCTTCACCAGTGTAAGAGGCAGGTGCTGCAAAATAGAGTGCAATACCTTGGTCGATTGTTTGATCGAGTGCATCTGGAAATCGACAGTAAGTTGCCTGTCGCGGTTCAAGAGATCTGCCAAGCAACGCATAGATAAAGGGCCCCAAATGGGGCCCAGAGACGCGTATAACACCTATGCCACCCCTACCAGGGGCGGTGGCGATCGCAACGATCGGGCGTTGATTTGATTGAGACATTCAAACTCAAAACCTAGCGGTGTACAACCGTTGCAAGTGTGGCCATTTTCTTTGTGATGTACCACTGTTGCGCAATCGATAAGATGTTGTTCACGCACCAGTACAGTACGAGCCCAGATGGGAAAAAGAACATCATGCCACCAAACACTAAAGGCATAAACATCATGACCTTTGCTTGTACTGGATCAGGTGGCGTCGGATTCAAGCGCATTTGCAAGAACATGGTGCCCATCATAATGGCGGGAAGAATAAAGTAGGGATCGCGAACTGCAAGATCATGTACCCAGAGCACCCAAGGCGCGCCGCGCAGCTCAACGCTTGAACCCAATACGTAATAGAGTGAAATAAAGACTGGGATTTGAATCACAATCGGTAAGCAACCACCGAGAGGATTAATCTTTTCGGTGCGATACATCTCCATCATGGCGGTATTGAGTTTTTGGCGATCGTCACCAAACTTTTCTTTTAAAGCCTGCAGCCGAGGCGCTACCATTTTCATCTTTGCCATTGAACGGTAGCTTGCCGCCGACAAGGGATAAAACGCAGCTTTGATTAACACCGTTAGAAGTACGATTGTCCAGCCCCAGTTACCCAGCAATGAAAATAACCAAGTCATTAAAGCAAAAACAGGTTTAGCAATAATAGTGAGTAGCCCGTAGTCGACGACTAGTTCTAAACCAGGTGCTAATGCTTCAAGTGCAGATTGGTCTTGTGGACCGACCCACAACTTTGATTGAATGGTCAGGCTGCTGTTTGCAGCAATGGTACCGACTGGCTCAATGCTGCGCAGTGCAAACAGATTTTTTTCAAGTTCGGTTAGATCGTAACTGCGTGATTTACCTTGTGCTGGTACCCAGGCGGTAACAAAGTAATGTTGAATAAAAGAAAACCAACCGTTGTCTGCTTGTTTGATATAGGTTGCTTTACGCTTTTCAATTTCAGTTAACGTTACCTTTTGAAATTTCTCTTGCTCGGAATAAATTGCTGCACCGAAAAAATTTGCTGGCCCACTTAAGAAACTAGGAGCGCTGCTGGTACCTGCCGGATCTGATCCATCGCGAGTAATTTGTAAGTAAACCGATGGGGTCACTGGTTGAGCGGAGAGGTTCTCGATGTGATGTGCAACATTCACAGCATAATCACCACGCTTAAGCGTGAAAGTCTTGGTTAGCTTTACATCGCCCGAGACCGAAGAAAACTTAATCACTAACGTGTCGCCGGTGAGTTCGCGCGCATCGGTTTCAAGAGTGAAAGGTGCAAGGTGATTGGGGAACGCCACACCGGCAGTTGCACCGGTTAACCCTGATTGAACAACATAGGTATGTGCTCCGGCACGCTCTAATAATGTAAAAGGCTTAGCGGGATCATCAACAGACGGAAACGCTAACAAATCGGTGCGTATGAGCTGTGCGCCTTGAAGATCAAACGTTAACGCAAGTACATCCGTTTTAAATGATACGGTTTGTGATGATGGACTTGCGCTAGTGGAGACCCCAGGTACCGTTGCCACAGTGCTGTTTGCGGGAGCGGCTGGTGCACTAGGCACGCCAGCAACTGTCGCGGAAGATGAGGCGTCAGTGGTTTCTGTCTTAGGCTTGACGCTCGCGCTAGGTGCGCCAAACAGAGGAGGGTTTCCTTGATGGACTTGCCAGTTATTCCACAGCATCAACAGGGAAAACGAAAAAATCATCAAGAGAATGGTGCGACGGATGTCCATACTTGCCCAAATATATAAAAAAGCGAACCAGAGAAGGCTCGAAGTTTAGCGTTAATCTAGATGACAGCGGTGTGTAGGTTCTTCGCAATCAGTGTTTTTTAAAACTATTTTTGAAGGTTGGGCCGGCACAGGGTCAAATCCACCCTGACACCAAGGGTGACAGCGCCCTAAACGGGAGACCGCAAGGCCGAACCCTTTTAAAGCGCCCCAAGTTTCAATCGCTTCAATGGCATAACTTGAGCAGCTTGGGGTAAAACGACAGCTATTGCCTAACCAAGGGCTCAATAAAAACTTGTAAGCCCGAATTGGATAAATCAAAAGTGCTTTCAACATTGACAGGCCTTGGCAAAATGCGAGTTTGCCTCTTGCCGGGCTGCCCGCTTGAGCGCACTTAGGCTGACTGACTCTATGCGTTTGTTCAATCGGACAACGTAATCTGCTGCGGGTAATGAAAGCCGACAAGTGCGAAATGCTTCTCGTACAACGCGTTTAAGCGCATTACGCGTAGCGGCATGGTGAGCGAACCGCTTGGCCATAATCAGACCTAAACGAGCGATTGGCGGCGAACTGGTTGCCTGCTCAGGTTGTATAACCACTTTGGCAGTTACAACAAAATAAGCCCCACGGGCAACCCGACGACCCGATAGGGCAGCAGAGAATTCAATGGGGCGGTGCAGACGCGCCGCCGTTGGAAACGTGGCGCTAGGCATCAGAGCAGATTTGTCGAAAGTGGGCACGCGGCCCACAATAGTCAAGTTGGCTGATAAGTTGAGTTGGCTGATTAAACGGCCAGACGCTTACGGCCTTTGGCACGACGAGCGTTGATGACTGCGCGACCACCGCGGGTTTTCATACGCACGCGAAAGCCGTGAGTACGCTTACGGCGGGTAACGGAAGGCTGGTAGGTACGTTTCATGATGAATGGCCCAACAAAGAGCGAAAAAGGTTTAGGATAATCCCGAAAAGCCCTCCATTTCATCAAAAAAACCGAACTTAGTCAAATGGTTAGGGCAAACCTAAGGGTAAATTGCTATCGTGCCTGTGGATAACCTTGCCTTTGGCAGGGTAGAATCAGGGTTTACTTAGCGAGCCCCATGAACCAGTTTTGGCAGTCCTGCGTCTTGCATCTAGAGCAGGAGTTTCCTCCCCAGCAAATCAGCGCGTGGATACGTCCGCTGATACCGCTTGACTTCGATGAAGCACAAGCGTGCTTGCGCTTGTCTGCGCCTAATCGGTTCAAGCTCGACTGGGTGCGTAAAAATTTTGCGCATCAAATCGAAACATTTGCATCAACTTGGTACCAGAGGCCAGTGCAGGTTTTGTTTGAATTGCCCGCGCCTGAACACGACAATCGAACGCAAGGCGCAAGTGCGACTCAACGCACAGAAGCCCATCGCACAGAACAACAACGCACTGAAGCAATGATCGGTCAGAACGAATCGGTCATGCACACGTTGTTATCAGGGCGTAACGGCGCGCATCAAGGGGTACAGCCGAATTACGTAGATCAACCGACCAGCTCCGCGGCGTCATCAAGTGGTGTTGCGGCGCCCGCCTCGGTTGTAGCACCTGCAGACGAGCGTTCAAGATTAAACGTAGAGCTCACGTTTGATAACTTTGTTACAGGCAAAGCGAATCAGCTCGCACGTGCAGCCGCATTGCAAGTTGCCGAAAACCCCGGTACCTCATACAACCCGTTATTTTTGTACGGCGGGGTCGGCTTGGGTAAAACACATCTGATTCACGCAATTGGTAACGCGCTATTAGCATTAGGCAAAGGCGCACGCGTGAGATATGTGCACGCAGACCAATACGTATCAGACGTGGTGAAAGCCTACCAACGTAAGGCGTTCGATGACTTCAAACGGTATTACCACTCGCTCGATCTTTTATTGATTGATGATATTCAGTTTTTTTCGGGTAAGAATCGTACACAAGAAGAATTCTTCTACGCGTTTGAAGCGATGGTCGCGCAGCGCAAGCAAATTATCATCACAAGTGATACCTATCCAAAAGAGCTGTCAGGTATTGATACGCGCTTGATTTCGCGCTTTGACTCGGGGCTTACGGTTGCGATTGAGCCTCCTGAACTTGAAATGCGTGTGGCCATTTTGTTGCGTAAGGCTGAGCAAGAGGGTGTGACCTTACCCGAGGATGTTGCGTTTTTTATTGCGAAGCATTTGCGCAGTAACGTACGAGAGCTTGAAGGTGCATTAAAGAAGGTCGTGGCTTACGCTCGTTTTCATGGACGTGAAGTTGCCAATGTTGATATTTGTAAAGACGCTTTAAAAGACTTACTGTCGGCTTCAAGCGGACAGGTAACGGTCGAAAATATTCAAAAAACCGTTGCTGATTATTACAAAATAAAAGTCGCTGACATGTATTCAAAGCGGCGACCCGCCAACATTGCAATGCCCCGTCAGGTTGCAATGTATTTAGCCAAAGAACTGACGCAAAAAAGCTTGCCAGAAATTGGCGATCTGTTTGGTGGTCGCGATCACACCACGGTGTTACACGCGGTTAGAAAGATCACGGACCTTCGCGCAAAACAAGCAGACTTTAACCATACGCTGCATGTGCTTGAACAAACTTTAAAGGGATAATCCATGCAACTTGTCCAGACCCCCCGCGACGCTTTACTTAAACCGCTATCGACGGTTGCCGGCATTGTTGAACGGCGCCATACGCTGCCAATACTTGCGAATATTTTGGTGCGCAAGCAAGCAGAGAGAGTCTCGTTTATTGCGACCGACCTTGAAGTCCAAATCACCACGCATGCTGATTTTGGTATCGGAGCAGAAAGCGAGTCGTTAACCGTTGCTGCCCGTAAGCTGCTGGATATCTTGCGCGCATTGCCCGATACAGGTGACGTCAAGCTTTCAACGACTGGCGGCAAACTCGCTGTTCAAACGGGCAAAAGTCGCTTTTCGTTACAAACGCTTGCAGCCACAGAGTTTCCGACAATGACGCAGCCCGAACGCTGGGATGTCTCGTTGACCTTGCCACGTAAGACGCTCAAGCATTTGTTTAACATGGCGCATTTTGCCATGGCACAACAAGACATCCGTTACTACTTGAACGGCATGTTGTTGGTGTTTGAGCCTGGCTTGTTGCGTGCTGTGGCGACTGATGGTCATCGCCTTGCCCATAGTTCAACCGCGGTCGACGGTGTATTGGCAAAACACGAAGTTATCGTGCCACGTAAAACCGTGCTTGAAATGCAACGGCTGCTTGATGACTCAGATGAGCCTGTTACGGTCGATGTGGCGCCAGGTCAAATTCGCTTTTCGTTTGGGCACGTTGAGTTAGTTTCAAAATTAGTCGAGGGTAAGTTTCCTGACTTTAATCGTGTCATCCCGTCTAACTACACGCGTCATTTTGATGTGTCGCGCGAGATCCTCCAGGGGTGCTTGCAGCGCGCCGCGATTTTGACAACGGATAAATTCCGAAGCGTACGTTTGCAGTTAGGGCAGCATCTGTTAAAGATCTCTTCTACGAACGCCGAACAAGAAGAGGCGCAAGAAGAGATCGATGTCGATTACGCACACGAGGCTTTAGACGTTGGTTTTAACGTCAGCTATTTGCTAGATTTTTTAGCCAACGTCAAAGCCGAAACGATTCGCTGGTCTGTGATGCCAGACGCGAACGCCTCAGCCCTTATTACTTTGCTTGATGACGAGTCTTTTAAATACGTCGTCATGCCCATGCGGATTTAAAGAATGTCAGAAAACACTCAAGTACCTGGCCAGGCTCCTGAAGATATGGATGCCTATGGTGCCGACTCGATCAAAATGCTCAAGGGCCTTGAGGCCGTGCGCAAGCGTCCTGGTATGTATATCGGCGACACGTCTGATGGCACTGGTTTGCACCACATGGTGTTCGAAGTTGTGGATAACGCAATCGACGAATCACTGGCTGGGCACTGCGACGACATCGTTGTCACAATTCATGGTGATAACTCGATTTCAGTGACAGATAATGGTCGTGGTATTCCGACCGACATCCATAAGGACGATGAGTTTGCGCGCAGCGCAGCTGAAATTGTTTTAACCGAGTTGCATGCTGGCGGTAAGTTTGACCAAAACTCGTACAAGGTATCGGGTGGCTTGCACGGCGTGGGCGTGTCCTGCGTCAACGCACTGTCGTCGTGGCTGCGTTTGACGATTCGTCGTAACGGCCAAGTGCATCAAATGGAATTCCGCAAAGGCGAACGAGTGGCGCCTTTGACGGTGACAGGTCAAACTGAAATGCGCGGTACAGAAGTGCATTTTTTGGCCGACACCGATATTTTTAATAACGTTGAGTATCACTACGAAATTCTTTCGAAGCGTTTGCGCGAACTTTCGTTTTTGAACAATGGCGTGAAGATTCGCCTCATTGATCAGCGCAATGGCAAAGAAGAAAACTTTGCGTTCTCGGGTGGCGTCAAAGGCTTTGTCGAATACATCAATCGCGGCAAGACGGTTTTGCATCCGAATGTGTTTTCGGTAAGTACAGAGTCGAATGCGGGCGGCACGATGGTGGGTGTTGAAGTTGCCATGCAATGGAACGATGGCTACAGCGAACAAGTGCTCGCCTTCACCAATAACATTCCGCAACGCGATGGCGGCACGCACATGACAGGTTTGCGTGCAGCAATGACGCGCATCCTGAATAAGTATATTGGTGACAACGAGATGGCCAAGAAGGCCAAGGTTGAAACCACGGGCGATGATATGCGCGAAGGCTTGACCTGCGTCTTGTCAGTTAAAGTGCCTGAGCCTAAATTTAGTAGTCAAACCAAAGACAAGCTTGTTTCAAGTGAAGTACGTCCTGCGGTTGAAGATGCCGTTGCACGAACACTAGAAACTTGGCTGCTTGAAAATCCAATCGACGCAAAGGCGTTGTGCGCCAAGGTTGTTGAAGCCGCTCGTGCGCGTGAAGCCGCGCGTAAAGCGCGTGAGATGACACGTCGTAAGAGCGTGCTTGAAGGCGCGGGCTTGCCCGGAAAACTCGCCGACTGCCAAGAGAAAGATCCGGCGCTGTGCGAACTGTACATCGTCGAGGGAGACTCGGCAGGAGGCTCAGCTAAGCAAGGCCGTGATCGAAAATTTCAAGCAATCTTGCCGCTACGCGGCAAGGTGTTGAACGTTGAAAAAGCGCGCTTCGACAAGTTGATTGCCAGCGAGCAAATTACAACGCTAATTACGGCGCTTGGTACAAGTATTGGCCCAGATTTCAACGTCGAGAAGCTACGCTATCACCGCATCATTATCATGACCGATGCTGACGTTGACGGTGCGCATATTCGTACACTGTTATTGACGCTGTTGTATCGCCAGATGCCGCAACTCGTTGAGCGAGGCTATATCTATATCGCACAACCGCCACTGTATAAGATCAAGGCGGGCAAAGATGAACGGTATCTGAAAGACGAGGTTGAAGAGTCTAGCTACATGCTGACGCTGTCGCTCAAAGACGCTTCGCTGGTCCCGCAAGCCGGTGCAGAGGCAATCTCTGGTGCGGCGCTGACAGAGTTGGCTAAACAGTATGTGATGGCCGATGGCGTGATCGCGCGCCTGAGTCGTTTCATGGATGAGTCGACGTTGTCTGCGATCGTAGGCGGTGCAACCGTTGAGCTTGAGAACGATGAGTTAGCCAAGGCATCAGCCGTGCGGTTGCAAGCTGCACTTGAAGATCCATTGTTACCGAATCAAGTTGAAGTCACCCCCGAGTACCATCAAGGTTCTGAGCGCTACCGTTTAATTGTTCGCCGTAAACATCACGGCAATGTACGTGTCACGGTGCTTGACCCCGACTTTACAGGCGGCGCAGATTATGGCGTGCTCGCACGTGCTGCGGCAACTTTTCAAGGGCTGATCGGCAAGGGCGCGATGGTTGCGCGCGGCGAAGGCGACAAGCGAAAAGAAATGATGGTTGCAGATTTTCGAGAGGCAATGCAATGGTTGCGTAGTGAGGCCGAGCGTAACGTCACTAAGCAGCGCTATAAGGGCTTGGGCGAGATGAACCCATCGCAACTTTGGGAGACCACGATGGATCCTAAGGTTCGTCGCTTATTGCGAGTTCAGATTGAAGACGCGATCGGCGCCGATCAGATTTTTACAACGCTGATGGGTGATCATGTTGAGCCGCGCCGCGCTTTCATTGAAACGCATGCCTTGCAGGCAGCCAATTTGGATGTGTAACTGACTATCAGAGTGCGAGTAAAAAAGGGGCTGCGTAATACAGCCCTTTTTGTTTCACGCGCGTATTATTCAAGAGGAAAATCATGTTCAAGCAGATCAAACACAAAGTGGTGCAGTTTTTTTGTGCCCTTGGATTGGCAAGTTTAAGTAGCCTAGCCCTCGCAGCGTATCCCGACAGACCACTGACGTTGATTGTGCCTTTTGCGGCGGGCGGGCCGACAGATGTGTTGGCGCGAGTAGTCGCAGAGAGTCTATCTAAAGCCTTGGGTCAGCCGGTTATAGTTGAAAATACCCCAGGTGCTGGCGGTACGGTAGGTGGCACGCGTGCTTCGCGCGCGCCTGGTGATGGCTACACCATGCTGATTGGTAATGGTGGCACGCTTGCGGTTAATGCAACCCTTTATAAGAATTTAAGTTACGACGTACTTAAGGATTTTATTCCTGTGGCTTCGATTGGCGATGCACCGCAAATTGTGTCTGCTCGCAAAGATTTTCCGGCAAATGGGCTTGATGAGTTTGCTGCCTACCTTAAACAAAATGCGCCGCGCTTAAATTTTGGTGCGGCTGGCGTGGGCTCTGGAACATGGTTGGGAGGTCAGTTGATTAACGTCAACCTAGGAGTCAAGGTAAATGGTGTGAATTATCGTGGCGCGGGGCAGGCGGTCAACGATGTGATGGCAGGTCATATTGACTACATGGTTGAGAGCACCACGACGGCGGTGAAATACGTTAAGTCAGGAATGGTAAAGGGAGTGGTCGTTTTACGACCCAAACGCATCGCTGCGTTACCCGATGTGCCTGCCGCCGGTGAATCGGGATTTCCAGAGTTGTTATATGACATCTGGAATATGATTTTGGTGCCTAAAGGAACACCCTCCGAGGTGGTGAAGAAATTAAGTCAATCTCTTTTATTAGCATTGCAAGCCCCCGAGTTGCGTGCACGGTTTGAAGCGGCTGGAATCGAAGATCCAACCCCTGTGCAAAAAACCCCCGAGGGCGCGCGTGCCTTATTAGAGAGTGAGGTGGCACGGTGGAGACCAGTCATTATTGACCTCGGTGCGACACCAGAATAAAGACGATTGTTTCGATTTCAGTGTGCGGTTGCACGTTTAGGCGAGCGGCTTGTTCTCAGCCTAAGCCGCAGCGGTCAACTTCTTATTGCAGAGCTTACAGATTATGACAACAACACTTTCAAGTTTTTTTTGCCCGTCAACCATTTATATGGGGATCGGCGCCTCAGAAAAAATAACTGAGATTGTTGCGAAACTCTCTTGTCAGCGCTTGTTTGTAGCGCTTGACGGTGCGCTGTTGAAAAGCGAGTTCTACGCCCAAGTGCAAGCCTTGCTCAAGGCGGCCGGTGTTCAGAGTGCAGTCTTTACTGAGATTGAACCTGACCCAAGTGCGCACACCGTTCAGAAGGCGTTTGATGCTTGCCAAGCACATGGTGCGACGGCCGTGCTTGCGATTGGTGGCGGGAGCACGATTGACGTCGCAAAAGCGGTCGGGATTTTAGCCACCAATGGTGGGCGTATTCACGACTATGAGGGGATCGACAAATTTAGTATTGCACCGCTGCCGCTCATTGCAATCCCTACGACAGCAGGAACGGGGTCTGAAGTATCAGGGTCATGCGTCATCACCGACACTGAAAAAAACCTCAAGATGTCGATCCGGCATGCCGCGCTAAATCCCGCTATGTACGCGATACTGGACCCACTCGCACTGCGCACGGTGCCCGCGCACGTTGCCGCACACTCTGGCATCGACGCGTTTGTGCACGCGTTTGAATCTTATCTGTCGTTGCAGACAAACTTAATCACTGATGCAATTAATTTGCAGGCGATAGAATTGTTAGCGTCAAACATCCGCCCGTTTGTTGCAAATCGAGGCAATCTTGAGGCGGGGCTCAATATGTTGTGTGGCTCGGCGCTTGCTGGGATGACGTTTGGTCAAACCGGTTTGGGCAATGTGCACTGTATGGCACGTTTTATTGGTGCGCAGTTTCATTTGTCACATGGCTTATCGAACGCGTTGTGTTTGCCGCATGTCGCGCGTTTTAATCTGGTCGCGAATCCGCAAAAATTTGCGCGAGTTGCGATTGCGATGGGACGTCCAGTTCAGCAAGCACCAACGCTCGACGCAGCGCAAGCTGCGGTTCAGGCGATTGAAGCGATGTGTTTAGATTTAGGAATCCCGCCACGCCTTCGGGATGTGGGTGTGACCGAAGATTCTTTTGACGACATGGCGCAGCTGTGTACTCAGGCAAATTACAACCGCTGGAATCCTCGTCATACGACAACTGCTGATTTTCGAGCGTTGTTTGAAAAAGCGTTTTAACGCAATTTGGGAAGACCTTTTCTGCTCTGGTTAAATCGGAAGGACGCTGCTGTCATTCCTTGTTGCGAGTCAACCCGAGTGCTCTGATCATGCATGAGATACGAGTGCCGGGCGCTCGAAAGCGTTGGTATTACCAAGGCGAGCTCGCTTCCCACAAGACTGGATGATTTTTTTCTTTAGCTTTGCGTAACAGGTCAAGCAAAGGAAACGCCCGTTGGCGCAGGCCAACCTGTCGGGCGATGGGATCTTTTGGAGCATCCTCATCGTCATCCGAGGGCTCTGGCGCCAAAGCGATGGCTTGCTCAAGTTTGCCAATCGTTTGGTCCATGTGTTCTGGCATGAAGACACCTCGTACAGTAAGCTCGGCGCCTTCGAGTTTGCCCATGATCTGCAGCAGAGGTTTGGCATGCTGCGAGAGCATCAAAATATCTGCGCCAGCTTTACTGCTAAAAGTAACAAGCATCGTAGTTTTCCCTATGGATCAAAGCATCGTGCGCTGAGGCGTTTGTGCGCTCGTTCATGCAAGCTTACCCCTTTGTGTCACAGGTACAAAACCGATGCGATTTAGCTTACTCGGAGTATTGCTCTTTTTTATGCAAGTGGTATGGGCAACGGGTGCAATGTGCCAAGCAACAGACGTGGGAAACCCGTGCCAGCAAGGTGGTGTTGCAACCCTGGGGCCGTCTGATTACGGTCCTAACCATGGCGTCGGTAACCCAGTTGATCGACGGAATGGCAATAAATATCAACGCGATACGGATTTGCCCAGCATACCGAGCGCCTCTGGTTTAGAGCTCGTCAGACATTACAACGCGATGGATCCTAGAGAGGGTGCGTTAGGACGTGGTTGGTCGTGGTCGTATGACACGCGACTATATTGGATGGGCGCGCAGCTGCAGGTGCTTCAGGCCGACGGTAGCAGATTGACTTTTCAATGTGATCCGGCACAGCGTTGTGTTGGGCCGTCGCATGACCGCGGCGTCATCACGCGCGATGCGCAAGGCTGGCAGTGGCAATGGCCTGTTGGAAAGTGTCTGCGGTTTGATGAACCAGGCCGCTTGATAGGTTGGTCGTTTGTGGCGCCAGCGTTTCAGAACAAGATGGCTCGAAGTTGTAGCGAGGGCCTTGCCGTCAGTGTCGTTCGTCATCAAGCGCCGTCGTTATGGCACGGAGAACTTGCTCAGGTGACGGATCATCGAACCGGGCAAGTGTTGCGCTTTATTTATGCTGCGCCGACTGAAAGTTTATCGTCACAGCTCGGTACACAGAGAGCCAACACGCGCGCTGTACGTGGCGCCTTGGTGGCCGTCGAGTCACCGCTTGGAGTCTTTCGCTATGTTCATCACGCAAATGCTTTGGTCGAGATGATTCGCCCAGATGGGATGCGACGCCGCTATCACTACGAAGAACATTTACAAGCGGGTCATTCGTACGCGCTGACCGGGATTTCGCTTGTGGATCAAGCAGGAGTGCACACACTCCGAACGCACACCTGGCAGTACGACCGCGCGGGGCGCGCGCAGAAGTTTATTCCGGGCGCGCCCACGCAACTGGCAACAGGTTTGCCTACGGTTTTGTCTGATGCTGCGCTTGGACTTGCGCTGGAACACGATGCGAGAGGTGTGATTCGGCAGTTATCTTTTCACGGAAAAGGATGGCCAGGTTTACGCCTATGGTTTGATGCAGCTGGACAGTTAGTTCAATGGCACAGCCGTGGTGTTGCGCCCGAGCGGCTTCAATATCAAACTGCGCAAAAAAAGCTGCTACGCGCTGATAGACACCCTAGCGCAGCGCAGCGCGACAACAGGCCAGTGCAATCGCATCTGAACTTACGTAAATTTGGTGAGCAAGATCTTTGGCGTTGGGAGTTTGACGCTTTTGCCCGCGTGCGAAATCTTCAGGCGCGATCAAAATTTGCGACGCCCATCGATATACAGATCGCCTGGAGAGGGCAACACCCTGCTGTCATTGCGCACCCCGAAGAGACCCAGCACTGGCGCTTTAACCGTGCGGGTGACTTGCGTGAGCGGGTGGTGTTTCGACGCTCTGGGGTTGCTGGCGTGCAACAGGTGCTTCGTCCCGAGTGGAGGTATCGCGAGGCCTTTACGTACGACGCAATCGGTCGACGAGTCACGCATGTGCTGCCCGAAGGTGGCGTCTTGCACTATCACTGGTCGCACGCAAGCTTGCGTGCGGTTGAGTGGGAGGATGCGGCGGGTCGGCGTCGAAAGGTTGCTGACATTGGCCCCCTAGGACTCAGGCATGGCAACGGACTCGTGACCGTCAGGCAAATGAGTTCCACTCAGCAGGGCGAGGCGCGGGTGCAGCAGCTTGAGCAGCTATTGGTATATCAACCGGCTTTGCGCTGGCCGTTATATCGGCAACAACTGATCACCGATCAGCACGCAAGGTTGGTGTATGAGGGCACAACGCTTAGCGGGCACGTGCAGCATACCGTTTATGACTACGACAGCGAGCACCGCTTGCGCAGGCATCAAAGTTGGTCATCAGCCACGAAGCAGCATTCGATGCGAGAGTACGCGTGGCGTTGGTCCGGTGCAGCACGTCAAAAAGAACTTGCACGAGACGCTACGGGGTTGCCGACGAGTGTTAATGGTTATGTTCTTCGTTATAACGCGCAGCGTCGACTGTCTGGTGTCACGACGCAGCATCCTTGGGGCAAAACAGTTCGTTATGGACACAATGCCTTCGGTGAACAAATTTGGCGCGACGACCAAGAGGAGCGCACGCAGTTTTTGTTTGATCAGCACAAGGTGGTGGCACAAGGGTACGAGCTCGAGGGCAAACTGCGCGTGAAGCGCAGGTTCATCTACCTGCAGCAGGTTCCGATTGGCGTGATTGAGTATGGTGACGCCGCAACAACTGGTGAGCTTTATTTTTTTCATACTGATGCGGTGGGCTTGCCGCAAATGCTCACGGATAGCCGGCAGGCGGTTCGTTGGCGTGCCGCGTACAGTCCACTGGGTGAGTTGCTTGAGCAGCAACATGACTTAGGAAAAGACTTTGTGCAGCCGCTGCGCCTGCCTGGGCAAGTGGCCGACCCACTGACAGGCTGGCATGACAACTATCAAAGAACCTACGACCCGCGCTGGGGGCATTACCTTGAGCCTGATCCACTGGGCCCGATTCCGGGTAACAGTCAGTATGGCTACGCAGAGCAGCAACCGCGGCGGTACGCTGACCCGTTAGGGCTTTTGCTCTTTGCGTTTGATGGCACTGGAAATAGTCCGGTATCGCAAACCAATGTTTGGCTATTTGCCAAACAATATCAGGGCGGGGCAGTCAAATATATTGAAGGTCCGGCGGGTGATCTTGAAACAGGTCTCGCTCAGCATGCGTCGGATGCGGCGTTGGCGTGGTCTGGGAGTCGTCGCGTCGATCAGCAGTGGGAGCGCTGGCTGAATGCGATTGCCTTGCAACGTGAGGGCGCCCCAGCGTTAGCACTAGACCTAGTGGGGTTTTCGCGTGGGGCAGCGCTGGCGCGTCACTTTGGCAATCGGGTTGTGCAACATATGCGTGACGGTCGCTTCTGGTTACAACACCCGCAGTACGGGACACTGTCGAGTTGTGTAGACCTGCGCTTCATGGGTTTGTTTGATACGGTGGCGCAGTTCAATGTGTTGGGTGCCGGGAACGCTGCGTTTGATTTTTCGATCGCCCCAGCTTGGAAGTGGGTGTCGCATGCTGTGGCCTTGCATGAGCATAGGTGGCTTTTTCCGTTAACTTCGGCCAAAGGGACGCAGGTGGGTGGAAATGTTGTTGAGCGCGCCTTTGTAGGGGCCCATGCGGATATTGGCGGCGGCTACCTGACCCGTCAGGCTTCGCCCGGATCGACGCCAGGGGACTTGTCTCAGGTGGCCTTGGCGTGGATGCATTGGCAAGCCAAGGCGGCAGGCGTGCCGCTTGGTGTGGGGCCTTCGGCCGATTTGATGACTCGGCCGATTGTTCATGATGAGCGGGCCGTATTTACTCGAAGCATGCAGCGCGGAGATCGTCGAGTCAACCAGCCAGATGGCAGTCTTTGGATGAATTATCAAGATCATGTCCCATCGATGGGTGCAGGGGTGCGCCAGCAGGTCGAGTCGTTGCTTGCCCGTCAGTCACCGCGATTACCGCAAGCGCCTGACGCGGTCGGATGGGTAGACATGCCGCGTTACATGCAATGGTTGCGCGACGCGGTTGGTTGGCACTGGGATTAGGCGTATTTCAGGCTATGATTTGAGACTTCAACTTGTCGTATTTTTAAGCCCATGCTGCCCGAGCAACACCAGACCATTATTTCTTGTTTGCAGGCCGCCGTGGCAAGCATTTTGCCCGAAGCGACGCCCACTATTTTGCTAGAGCGCCCGAAGGTGGCCGCTCATGGCGACATCGCCACCAATGTGGCGATGCAATTGGCCAAGCCGGCTAAGCGCAATCCGCGCGAGCTTGCGCAAGCGATTGTTGAGGCCCTCATGGCCAATCCGTTGGCCACAGAACTTGTGGCAGCCGCCGAGCTCGCTGGCCCGGGCTTTATTAATTTGCGTTTGACCCATGGCGCGCGTATCGCAGTCCTTGCTGCAATTTCTGAACAAGGTTCAACGTTTGGTCGCGCTCGCCGAACCGAGCAAAAGGTTTTGGTGGAGTTTGTTTCTGCTAATCCGACAGGACCCTTACACGTGGGCCACGCCAGGCAGGCCGCGCTCGGTGATGCGTTGTGTCGCTTGTTTGATGCCAGTGGCTTTGACGTCAGCCGCGAGTTTTATTACAACGACGCGGGCAATCAGATCCATAATCTTGCGCTGAGTGTGCAGGCACGAGGTCGGGGCTTAAGCCCTGATGATAAAGCGTACCCAGCTGAGGGCTACAAGGGCGATTACATCGTTGACATTGCGAACGATTTCTTGGCGAAGGCAACGGTTAGTGCGAGTGATGGTGAACCCGTGTTGGCAAACGGCGATCTTGCTGATTTAGATAATATCCGTCGCTTTGCGGTGGCGTACCTCAGGCGTGAGCAAGATTTTGATTTGCAGGCTTTTGGTTTGGCCTTTGATCATTACTACCTTGAAAGCTCGCTGTACACCTCAGGGCGCGTAGAACAAACCGTTGAACAGCTCGTTGCCTCAGGCCACACCTATGAAAGTGAGGGTGCGTTGTGGTTGCGCACAACCGAACTTGGCACGGGCGACGATAAAGACCGTGTAATGCGTAAGTCAGAGGGCGGCTATACCTACTTTGTACCCGACATTGCGTACCACGTCACAAAATGGCAACGCGGTTATACCCGCGCCATCAATATTCAAGGCAGTGATCATCACGGAACCGTCGCCCGCGTGCGCGCTGGGCTGCAGGCACTTGCGTTAGGGATCCCCGCTGATTATCCCGCCTATATTTTGCATAAGATGGTGAAGGTGATGCGTGGCGGTGTCGAGGTCAAGATATCGAAGCGCGCTGGCAGCTACGTGACCTTGCAGGATTTGATTGAATGGGTCGGGCGTGACGCGGTACGTTTCTTTTTGATCCAGCGTCGCGCCGATACAGAGTTTGTGTTTGACGTTGATTTAGCGCGCTCAAAAAGTGAAGAAAACCCGGTGTATTACATTCAATACGCCCATGCGCGGATTTGCTCGATGTTGCAGCAGGCGGGCTTGAGCGCGCAACAGTTGAGTGAGGCCGATAGTAGCCGTTTGATTGCTTCAACTGAAATCGCGCTGATGCAGCGCTTGGCAGAGTTCCCGGCACTTGTTTCACAAGCAGCGTTTGATTTATCACCACATTTGGTGGCATTTTGGCTGCGCGACTGTGCGGCAGATTTTCATGGTTGGTATAACGCAGAGCGAGTGTTGGTTGACGATATTGCTTTAAAGCAGGCTCGGTTAAGGTTGGCCGATGCAACGCGTCAAGTGATTGCAAATGGTCTGGACTTGTTGGGCGTTTCTGCCCCTGAACGGATGTAAGATCACTTCATGGCTAAAGGAAAATCTTCTGGTGGTGGCAGCACGCTCTATGGGGTGTTGGCTGGTCTGTTGATTGGCTTAATTGCGGCGGCAGCCGTTGCCTTTTACGTGATTAAGTCGCCGATGCCGTTTGTAGATAAGGCTAGTCGTTCGCCTGAGGCCTCGAGCACGGTTGACCCTCGTAACGCACCCGATCCGAATGCCGGTTTAAGTGGGCGAGGCACTGGGCCAGTGACTGAGCCTAGTTCGCCCGAACAGCCAACCGGCGAAGTCGCAGACGCTTCTTCTAGTCGACCTTCGGCAGCGCCGGATGCGCTCGGTGCGTTGATCGCGACCTTAACGCCATCCCCCTCTACTCAGTCAAGCCAGGCGCGCCCACCAGCGCGTACTGAGCCTGCGCCGACGGCGCCCGCCACACCAACACCACCACCGTCGAATTCAAGTGGTTCCTCTGCTCCGGCGAGCGGACCGTATTTTTTGCAAGTCGGTTCATTCAGAGTGCTTGAAGATGCCGAGGCGTTACGCGCAAAAATTTTATTGATGGGCATGTCAGTTGAAATACAGCGGGCAGAGGTCAATGGTTTACAGGTGAACCGCGTGCGGGTTGGCCCCTTTGCCCGGATCGACGATATGAATCAGACACGAACGCGACTCGGGCAAGAAAAAATCCCAACAGCCGTCGTGCGGCAGTAACGTTGTTTCACGAGTTTTATTATTCAGGATGAGCAATAAATGAAGATAGCTTTGTTGGTTCGAACACTCGGCGTACTGATGGCGACTACGGCGTTGTTTTTTTCGTCGCCGGGTTTGACCCAGGGCACTCCCGCCGCCGCAAAGGCGAAGTACCTTGAGGTGACTCCACCTCAACCAACAGAGCCGGGAAAAACAGAAGTGCTAGAGTTTTTTTCGTATGCGTGTTCGCATTGCGCAGTGCTTGAACCCTTGTTAGAGAAGTGGCTAAAAAAAGTGCCCTCTGATGTCGTGGTTAAGTTTGTACCTGTGGCATTTAACGCCAGCATGAAGCCTTTACAGCAACTGTTTTATTCGCTTGAGGCACTTGATCGCTTAGATTTGCATGGCAAAGTTTTTATTGCGATTCACGAAGAGAAAAAGCGGCTGTTTACAAAGCCTGACATCGTGGCATGGGTCGCGGCGCAGGGGGTTGATCGCGCAAAGTTTGAAAGCGTCTATGACTCGTTTGGTGTCGTGTCAAAAAGCGGTCGTGCTGATCAGTTAGTCAACGCTTATAAAGTTCAAGGCACACCATCAATGGCCGTGGGTGGTCGCTTTTTAACTTCGCCTTCAGAGGCGGGTGGTTATCAAGAAACGATTGACGTGTCAGATAGTTTAATCAGACAGCTTCGTGCAAAATAAACAAGTCCAAAAAAATAGCTTTGAAAAATGCAGCGCCATGGCGCTGCGTTTTTATTTTCAAACTTAGTCATGAAGTCTTTGATGTGCATCGCTACATCGACATCCAAAGAGCTCGGCCCATCAACACCGCACTCACCACAGCATCTAAAGACTCTTAGGATTCAGGGCGACGAGCTGATGCGTTAGGCGCCTTGAATCACATAAAACGTAATGACATGCGCAAACTGGTCGCGGTAGGTTTTTGCCTCTTGAGACAGAGGCGAGTCGTACCAGGCCAAGGCTTTTTCGTAGCTTTCGAATTCGATCAAGATGCGGCGTCGCTCATCTGAGGGGCCGGTCTTAATCGACGCTGCTCCACCGCGCACTAGAAACTTGCCACCAAACTCTGCCACAGCAGCGGTTGAGCGAACTTGATATTGATTTTTGAAATTTTCTGGATCGCGTACGACCAGTTCAACGAATACATAACCTTTAGGTGAAGTCATGAAAAATCCTTTGTTTAGTTGCGCTGAATTTTATTAAAGGCCTGAGTGAGATCTTCAATCAGGTCAAGAGGTGATTCAAGGCCGATGTGCAGGCGAATCAGGGCATGGTCTTTGCCCTTCCAGTACGCGTGATTGGCAAGCACCGCCGGGTTCACCCACTGCACAAGACTTTCAAAACCACCCCAAGAAAAACCAATCCCGAACAGGGTCAACGCATCGACAAACGGTTTGGCAGCGAGTGCTGGACAGTTTAGCTCGACGGATAACATCCCATTTGCGCCGGTGCAGTCGCGCTGCCATAGCGCATGGCCCGGATCTTTATGCCATGCGGGGTCAAAGATACGCACAACTTCGGGACGAGAATCTAAAAACTCGCTGACTTCGCGCGTGTTACGTGCATGTTGCGCCATACGCACAGCCATTGTTTTGACACCACGCAAAGAAAGCCAAGCGTCGTCGGCGCTGAGTGAATTACCCAAGGCGTATTGGGTGGCGTGAATCCGAGCTGCAATTTTTTCGTCTTTGACAATAATGGCGCCCAGCATGACATCAGAGTGGCCTGCGATATATTTGGTGCCGGCCACAATCGAGACATCTGCACCAAGTGTGAGGGGCTTATAAATGTAGCCTGATCCCCAGGTGTTGTCGGTCGCTAAAATCAGGCCATGCTGTTGCGCGATTTCAGAGAGCGCAGGCATATCGAGCATTTCAAAGAGCAGCGAACCAGGTGACTCAACATAAATCATTTTTGTGTTGGGTTGCACCAACTCTGCAATCTGATCCTGGCTTGAAAAATAAGTAACCGAGATGCCCAGACGGCTTAACAAGGTTTGATCGACGGTGCGCACGGGGCCATAGACGCAGTCAGACACGAGCATATGATCGCCTGTACTGAGCAGCGCTAAAAACGCGATGCTGATGGCTGAGAGGCCAGAGGGCGCGAGTACGCAATAGCTGCCCCCTTCGAGTTGCATGAAGACCTCTTCAAGGGCGCGATGGGTATCGAGCCCGGCGATGCCATAGGTGACCACTCGCTCGCCCGCCGCACGTTTAGTTAAGGCCCGGTCAAGCACCTCGAGATTTTTAAAGCGGACGGTACTGGTACGAATTGCTGGGATGCTGACAGGAGCTGTGCCAGTTTCAGAGTCAAACTCGGCCGCACCGATGTGTAACAGGCGGGTATCCAGATGATGAGTAGTCAAGATAAATCCTTAATCAGGGTCAAGCGAGAGGCTTACTTTTTTTGAGTAAACCGTATGATGCCATCGGCGCAGAGCTCGCGGGTAAGTTTTTCTTCAAAGTACAAGGCATGTAAGTGCGCGGCCGCTTCGCCCATTGCAAACGTTGTCTGGTGCAAGTCGAGCTTGCGTTTAAACATGAGGGGCAAAATGTCGGTTGTGGATTGCGGCACGACGCAGGCAGCATAGACCTCTGCCAAGCGGTCGGCGTGATGCGAGTGTTGTTGCGCAATGCGCTCGTGTAAACCAGTAAAAGGGCGTCCGTGCGAGGGCAACACTAAGGTGTCATCGGGCAGGTGCTTGTAGGCGTGTAGTGAATTTAAATAAAGAGGCAGGGGGTTGCCCATGGGTTCGTAGTCAAAGACGCTGATGTTGGTTGAGATGCGTGGCAACACCATGTCACCTGAAATTAAAACTTTTTTATCAGCACAATAAAGTGACATGTGTTCTGGCGCGTGTCCGTAGCCGGCGATGGCGCTCCAGAGATGTCCGTTGATGCGAAAGGTTGAACCGTCCATGGTGCGCACAAAAGCAGGCGGCACTCGAGGCACGAGCCTCGGATAGTGAGAGGCGCGTTCGCGAATTTGCCGAAGCGACTCTGGATCAACCATGCCATGGCGCATCAGATGCCGCGCGGTACTTTCGCCGCCAGTTGCGCCGCCATCTTTACGATTGGTCCAGGCTTGCGCGGTCATGTAGTCTGTCATGCTGATGTGCATGGGGATGTCCCAGCGCTCGCAGAGCCAGTAGGCCAGGCCGATGTGGTCAGGGTGCATGTGCGTGACGATGAGCCGCAGGACAGGCAGGCCGTCAAGTTGAGTACGAAAAATATCGTCCCAGTGCGCTTTAACTTGGTCGTTGCTTACACCGCAATCGACGATGGTCCAGCCTTCTTTGCCATCGATACGGTCGCGCAATAGCCAGAGATTGATGTGATCAAGCACAAAAGGCAGCGGCATTCTGATCCAGCGTACGCCGGGCGCCACTTCGAGGGTAAGGCCTGCGCCAGGCAGCGTGTCACCTAAGGGATACTGCAGTTGATGCTCAAGGGGGTTCATTGCTACTTTGTCTCCGAGCTTGACGGTATGATCAGAGCATCATAATGTGCAATGACGCTTACGTAAACGTAAACTAGATGATTCTGACGGGAGACGACAGTGGATTTACCAGGCTTGAATTTCGAATTAGGTGAAGACATTGATATGTTGCGCGAAGCGGTGCGAGATTTTGCACAGCATGAGATCGCACCCTTAGCGGCGCAAACCGATCGAGACGATCAGTTTCCAATGCACTTGTGGCAAAAAATGGGTGAGCTTGGGCTGATGGGGATGACGGTCAGCGAAGAGTATGGTGGCACCAATATGGGCTATCTGGCGCACATGATCGTGATGGAAGAAATCTCGCGTGCTAGTGCGTCGATTGGCTTGTCGTACGGCGCTCACTCTAACCTGTGCGTGAATCAAATCCACCGTAACGGCAGCGTGGCGCAAAAGAAAAAATACTTGCCCCAGTTACTGACGGGCGAGCATATTGGCGCGCTTGCGATGAGCGAGCCTGGTGCGGGTTCTGATGTGGTGAGTATGAAGCTGCGTGCTACGCCCAAGGGCTCAGACTACGTCTTGAACGGCACAAAGATGTGGATCACTAACGGCCCTGACGCCGATACCTTGGTGGTGTACGCCAAGACGGATCCGGAAGCGAACGCGCGCGGTGTGACGGCTTTTCTGGTTGAGAAGGGTATGCCGGGCTTTAGCATCGCACAACAACTCGATAAGCTTGGGATGCGCGGCAGTCATACGGGCGAATTGTTGTTTGAAGACTGCCTGATCCCTGGCGATCACGTATTGGGTGAGGTGAATGGTGGCGTGCGCGTGTTGATGAGCGGCCTGGACTACGAGCGCGCTGTGTTAGCGGCAGGCCCGTTAGGCATCATGCAAGCAGTGATGGATCAGGTGATTCCCTATATCCATGATCGCAAGCAGTTTGGCCAGTCGATTGGTGAGTTTCAATTGATTCAAGGCAAGGTCGCGGATATGTATACGACCCTGCAGGCGTGCCGTGCGTATTGCTATACCGTGGGAAAAAATCTTGACAAGCTTGGCACGCAACACGTTCGTCAAATCCGTAAAGACTGTGCGGCGGTGATCTTATATTGCGCTGAAAAAGCCACCTGGATGGCCGGTGAAGGCATCCAGATCTTTGGTGGCAATGGCTATATCAACGACTACCCGTTAGGTCGTTATTGGCGTGATGCCAAACTCTACGAAATTGGTGCAGGCACCAGTGAGATTCGTCGTATGCTGATTGGTCGTGAGCTCTTTAACGAAACGATGTAAAGAACAAATTACAAGGTCAAAGGTCGAAAGACATGCCAAAAATTGAATCCCTGATCAATACGCGCTCGTCAGAGTTTGTACAGAATGCGTTGGCGATGCAGGCGCAGATTGATGATTTGCAAAAACAACTGGAGCAGACGGCTTTAGGTGGCACCGAACAGGCGCGTCAAAAGCACGTCAGCCGCGGTAAGTTGTTGCCACGCGATCGGGTCGAGCAATTGCTTGACCCGGGTACGCCATTTTTAGAGCTCTCGCCCTTAGCGGCGCATGGCCTGTATAACGGTGAATCTCCTGGAGCAGGCCTGATCACGGGCATTGGGCGAATCTCAGGGGTTGAGTGCGTGATCGTATGCAACGATGCGACCGTGAAGGGGGGCACGTATTACCCGTTGACGGTTAAAAAACATTTGCGTGCGCAAGAGATCGCACAACAAAATAATTTGCCTTGTGTGTATTTGGTGGATTCGGGTGGCGCAAATTTGCCGCGACAAGAAGACGTATTTCCGGATCGTGATCACTTTGGTCGAATCTTTTTTAATCAGGCCAATATGTCGGCTCAGGGCATCGCGCAAATCGCCGTTGTCATGGGCTCGTGCACGGCAGGTGGCGCCTATGTACCAGCGATGAGTGATGAGTCGATCATCGTGCGCAATCAAGGCACTATCTTTCTTGGTGGTCCACCGCTGGTAAAAGCCGCGACCGGAGAAATCGTTTCAACCGAGGATCTGGGTGGTGGTGATGTTCATACGCGCTTATCTGGCGTGGCTGATCATCTTGCTGCGAATGATCATCATGCGTTGGCACTGGCGCGCGACGCAGTAGGTCGCTTGAACCGTATCAAGCCCACGCAGTTGGCGCTAAAAAAGAGTGTGCCACCCGCCTATGATTTACGTGAAGTCAATGGCATTGTGCCGGCCGATACGCGCAAGCCTTATGACGTGCGTGAGATCATCGCGCGCATCGTTGATGGCTCTGAGTTTGATGAGTTCAAAGCGCGGTTTGGCACGACGCTGGTGACGGGCTTTGCGCATATCGAGGGCATGCCGGTTGGCATTGTTGCGAACAATGGCATCTTGTTTTCAGAATCAGCGCAGAAGGGCGCACACTTTATTGAGCTTTGCGGGCAACGCAAAATACCGCTCGTGTTTTTACAAAACATTACGGGCTTCATGGTCGGGCGTAAATACGAGAACGAAGGGATCGCCCGACACGGCGCAAAGTTGGTGACTGCTGTGTCGACGGTTGCCGTGCCGAAGTTCACCGTCATTATCGGTGGGTCGTTTGGTGCCGGTAACTATGGGATGTGCGGCCGGGCGTTTTCGCCACGGCTGTTGGTGATGTGGCCCAACGCGCGCATTTCAGTGATGGGCGGTGAGCAGGCGGCCAGTGTGTTGGCAACGCTTAAGCGCGAAGCTGTTGAAGCAAAAGGTGCGCAATGGTCGGGCGATGAAGAAAACGAATTTAAAACGCCGATTCGCGAGCAATATGAACGTGAAGGGCACCCGTACTATGCCACCGCGCGCTTGTGGGACGACGGCGTGATTCAGCCTTCGGATACGCGCCGTGTGTTGGCGCTGGGCTTGTCTGCTGCGTTAAACGCACCGATCGCGGACACACGCTTTGGCGTGTTTCGCATGTGAACGTTGGATCAAGGAGCTATTTGTGTTTACAACGTTATTGATTGCGAACCGCGGTGAAATCGCCTGCCGTGTGGCTGCCACAGCGCGCCGCTTGGGGATCCGAACCATTGCGGTGTATTCGGATGCCGATGCGGGTGCCAAGCATGCCGTCAGTTGTGACGCCGCGGTTCACATTGGTGCGTCGGCCGCGCGTGAAAGTTATTTAAAAAGCGAAACGATTTTGCAGGCTGCACTTGCACACGGTGCGCAAGCGATTCATCCCGGTTACGGATTTTTATCTGAGAACGCTGACTTTGCGAGCGCGTGTGCAAAAGCGGGGATCAGTTTTGTTGGCCCGCCTGCGTCAGCGATTGCTGCGATGGGAAGCAAGTCGGCTTCAAAGACCTTAATGGAAAAGGCTGGAGTACCACTGGTACCTGGGTATCACGGCGACAACCAAGATCCTGATTTTTTAAAGCAGCAAGCTGATGCCATTGGCTACCCCGTCATGATTAAGGCGAGCGCGGGTGGTGGCGGCAAGGGGATGCGTGTTGTGACGAGCGCTGACGATTTTGCTACTGCCCTAGCATCGTGCAAGCGTGAGTCTGCTTCGAGCTTTGATGATGACCGGGTCTTGATCGAGCGCTATGTACAAAAGCCGCGCCATATCGAGATACAAGTGTTTGCTGACACACACGGTCACGCTGTGTATTTGTTTGAACGCGATTGCTCTGTGCAGCGACGCCATCAAAAAGTAATTGAAGAGGCCCCAGCCCCAGGCATGACCCAAGAGCGACGCCGTGCGATGGGCGAAGCGGCGGTTGCCGCAGCACGCGCGGTGAACTATGTAGGCGCAGGCACGGTTGAGTTTATTGTTGAACCAAGTGGTCGTTTTTATTTCATGGAGATGAACACGCGCTTGCAAGTTGAACACCCTGTTACCGAAATGATCACCGGGCTTGATTTGGTTGAATGGCAGTTGCGAGTGGCGAGTGGTGAGCCTTTGCCTCTGACGCAAGAGCAACTGACGCGTAACGGGCATTCGATCGAAGCACGTATTTATGCCGAGAATCCAGACAAGAACTTTTTGCCATCGGTGGGTACGTTGGCCTATCTTGCATTGCCGCCCCATACGGCTTTTGGTAATGCGGATATTCGCGTGGATGGTGGTGTACGGATGGGCGATACGATTTCGCCTTTTTACGACCCGATGATTGCGAAGCTGATTGTATGGGGTGCTGATCGCGATCAGGCTCGTGCGCGGATGGTATTGGCGTTGGCCCAAACGCAGGTTGTAGGTGTGCATACCAATGTCGCGTTTTTGACTCGCTTGATGACAGATCAGGCTTTTGCCGCAGGCGATCTTGATACAGGATTGATTGAGCAACAGCGCGCGACGTTGTTGCCACCGCTCGCGCCTGCTAGCCACGAGGCATTGGCGCTGGCCGTTGCCGCGTTGTTATCTTCTGAGGCCTCGGGCGCGGGCCAGGGTGACCCCTGGGCGCAAACCGACGGTTGGCGTTTAAATGGTTTATACCGACGTGGGTTGAGCTGGGTGGATCAAGAAGGTGCTCGCAGTTGTGTGTTGTATCGCCAGGGCAAAGACCAAGTGTTTGAAATAGACGGTGAGCGTTACGCATTTAGTTGGCGCACGGCCAAGAGCGGCAATATGGCCGACAATCACAGCACGGGCAAGAATCACAACACGGCCAAGGATGACAACACCCCAGCCTTGAACCTTGAACTGACGCTAGGTCACTTGGCGGTCACTGGCACCGTGGCGCGGCGCGGTGAGCGTTTTGATGTGTTTGTGTCGGGCGCGATGACCGCGCTGGTACTAAAAGACCCTCTGAAACACGCGGCTGACGGACAGTCTGAGCCCGCGGGCGGCTTAACCGCCCCGATGCCTGGCAAGGTGATTGCTGTACATGTTGCCGTGGGAGACAAGGTTAAGCGCGGGCAGGCGTTGTTGGTGATGGAGGCCATGAAAATGGAGCACACCATCGCGGCGCCAGGCGAGGGCACTGTCAAAGAATTGCGTTACGGTGTTGGGGATCAAGTGACTGAGGGCGCGGCGCTGATTACCCTAGGCTGAATAGGGTTTTGATCAGGCTGATGACTGGCGAACTGTGCCGGTTGACACACCACTTTAAAAGGTCAACTGTAGTTAAACACTTTCTTCGCAAAGACAAGCACTTCCTTCGTAAAGAAAGATGTCATTTAGATGAAAAGGCGGCTCTTGAAAATAAATTTAATTGTCGGACTTGTCGCCGCAAAGTTTTTGGCGTAGAGTCAAACTACTTGGTCGGGTGCCCCCTAACCCGGCCAGCAACAGGAGCCCGTCTTTATGTTTGACATTCTGGTTTACCTGTTCGAGAACTACTACACCCCCGAGGCCTGTCCGTCGGCCGATGTGTTAGCAAAGCGCCTTGCTGCGGCGGGCTTTGAGCACACCGATATTGACGACGCGTTAGGCTGGTTGGTGGGATTGGCTGAGACCACTGCGCAGTGTGTTGAACTGTCGCAGACACCCGGTAGCGGCTCGCGCGTGTACGCTGACTTTGAGCAGCAACACCTCGATCCTGAAGCGATTGGATTTATTACTTTTCTCGAAGCGACCGAAGCCTTGTCGCCCGCCTTACGTGAAATCGTGATCGATCGCGCACTGGCCACCACTGAGGGTTCGGTGTCTTTGCAAAAAATCAAAATCATCGCGCTGATGGTGCTCTGGAGCCAAGAATCCGAAGTCGATCATCTGATTCTTGAAGAATTGTTGCGTGACGACGGCGATCGGCTTTTGCACTAAGCTTGTTGCGCACGGCATCGCCTTACGTTGGTCGCTTTGCGCCCAGCCCGAGTGGGCCGCTTCACGCGGGCTCGCTCGTGGCGGCCATGGCCAGTTTTTTGGATGCACGCGCCCACCAAGGGCAGTGGCTAGTCAGAATTGAAGACTTAGACACACCTAGAACGGTTGCAGGCGCCGCCGAACTCATTTTGCAGCAGTTAGCTGGGCTAGGCATGCATTGGGATGGCGAGGTCGCCTACCAGTCGCAGCGTTTGGGGCTTTATCAACGGGCGTTTGAAACGCTTTTGGCGGCTAAGCAGGTGTATGCCTGTGGCTGCACCAGGCGTGAAATCGCTGACTCCGCGCTCAGTCTGCCCGATGCAAGTGCTCACTCAGAGCGCCCATACCCTGGCACATGTCGTTTAGGCGCGCCGGTCGGGCGTCAGGCGCACTCTTGGCGCTTGCGGGTGCCAGACGAGACGATATGTTTTACAGACCGCTGGCTAGGCTTACAGCGTCAAGACGTCGCCCGCGCTGTGGGTGACTTTGTGCTGAAACGTGCCGATGGGATCTGGTCGTATCAGTTGGCGGTCGTGGTCGATGATGCCCAGCAAGGTGTGACCGACATCGTACGGGGTGAAGACTTACTTAGTAGCACCGCAAGGCAACGTTTATTAGCTCGCTTGTTGGGGTTCAGCTCCCCGAGTGTGTTGCATGTCCCAGTGATCTACGACGCGAGAGGCTTGAAATTGTCTAAGCAAAATGGGGCTCAGGCTATCGAGCTGTCTAACCCCTTAGGGGTGTTGCAACAGGCTTGGCAAGCGCTAGGTTTCGAAAAACTCGTGGTCTCTAATATAGAGACATTTTGGTCTTTGGCCACCCAAATTTGGGGTCAAGGCCCTGAACGTGCTAACTTGCACGGCATTCATCACCACTCTTATGATGCGCGTTAGCCTGATTTAGGCCTCGCGCCATGCTTGGTAAACCGCTTTAAGAGTTGTACCTGGACAAGAATGACTAAAACCTTAATCATTGCCGAAAAACCTTCTGTCGCACTCGATATCTCGCGTGCCTTAGGTGGTTTTACCCGTGAAGGCGACTTTTTCGAAAACGAAAAATACGTGTTGTCTTCAAGCGTGGGCCATCTACTGACCTTGATTGCGCCCAATGACCCTGTCAAAGGTAAATGGAGCTTTGCGCATTTGCCGGTTGTGCCGCCTGAGTTCGATTTGGCGCCCACAAAAGACAAGCGCTCGGTCGACCGCCTAAAAATGCTGGTCAAACTGATCAAGCGTAAAGACGTGAGCGCGTTGATCAACGCCTGCGACGCGGGGCGTGAAGGCGAACTGATTTTTCGCTACATTGCGCAATATGCGGGTCAGAAAAAGCCCACGCAGCGCTTATGGCTGCAGTCGATGACCCAAGATGCTATCCGCGAAGCGTTTGCAACGTTACGGGCTGATGACACCATGAAGCCGCTTGAGGCGGCTGCCCGTTCGCGGGCTGAGGCAGACTGGCTGGTGGGTATTAACGGCACGCGTGCCATGACTGCTTTCAACAGTAAAGATGGTGGTTTTTTCAAGACCCCAGTCGGACGTGTACAAACACCTACCCTCGCCTTAGTATTTGCGCGCGAAGAAAAAATCCGTCATTTTGTACCGCGTGATTACTGGGAGGTTAAAGCCAGCTTTGTGGCTGCCGCCGGTATCTATGAAGGGCGTTGGATTGATCCAAACTTCAAAAAAGTCGCTGACGATGCCGAGCAAAAAGAATCGCGTGTCTGGACCGAAGCCGCCGCAAAAAGTGTGGTGGCGGCTTGCCGCAATCAGCCAGGGGTGGTGAGCGAAGAATCAAAACCCCGTTTTGAAGCTGCCAAACCCTTGTTTGATCTGACCTCGTTACAGCGAGAGGCTAACGGACGGTTTGGCTTTTCAGCGAAAACGACGTTGTCACTTGCGCAAAGCTTATATGAGCGCCATAAGGCGCTGACGTATCCACGAACGGATTCAAAATTTTTGCCAGAGGATTACCTCAATACGGTACGCGAGACCATTGCAGGTTTAGCTGAAGGCAAAGGCATGTCAAAAGGTATCGCGCCCCACGCCGCGACGATCACCAAAAATGGCTGGGTCAAACCTAACCGCCGTATTTTTGATAATAAAAAAGTATCGGATCACTTTGCAATTATTCCGACGATGCAAGTACCCACCGAACTGAGCGATGCTGAGGCAAAGGTCTACGACCTCGTTGTGAAACGTTTCTTGGCGATTTTCTTTCCACCCGTTGAGTGGCGCGATACCGTACGCACAACCCTCGTACAGGGCCACTCCTTTAAGACTGAAGGCAAGGTGATGGTGTCGCCTGGCTGGCGCGCGGTAGAGGGGCGCGAAGCGCAGGGCGACGACGCGAATTTAGTCGCCGTGGCCGAGGGCGAAAAAGTACGCACCGAAGACATCGAAACCGTAAGCTTGGCAACCCGACCGCCGGCGCGTTACAACGAGGCAACCTTGTTGTCTGGCATGGAAAATGCAGGTAAGTTGGTCGATGATGATGACTTTGCTCAGGCAATGGCACAAAGTGGCTTGGGCACACCAGCAACCCGTGCCACGATCATCGAAGGCTTACTTTCAGAAACCTATTTGCGCCGCGACGGTCGTGACCTTGTCCCCACAGCGAAAGCCAGACAGCTCATGACCTTGCTTAACGGCTTGGATGTCAAAGAGTTGACCTCGCCAGAGTTGACCGGCGAGTGGGAGCATAAGCTTAAGCAGATCGAACAAGGTGAAATGCAGCGCGAAGCCTTCATGCTTGAGATCGCCCAAATGACGCAAGTCATTGTGAAGCGAGCTAAAGAATACGAGCGCGACACGGTACCCGGTGACTACGTTACGTTGAAATCGCCTTGCCCAAAATGCGGCAACGTGGTGAAAGAAAACTATCGGCGGTATGCCTGCACCAGTTGCGATTTTTCGATTGGCAAGCATCCGGGTGGGCGCACCTTTGAGCCCGAAGAAGTCGAGACTTTAATTACCGACAAGCGCATCGGTCCGATGCAAGGCTTTATCAGCAAGATGGGGCGCCCTTTTGCGTCGATTTTGATGATTAATGCTGAATTCAAACTTGAGTTTGACTTTGGCCAACGCGATGAAGAGGCCAACGAGCCGGTTGATTTTTCAGGACAAATGGCCTTAGGCCCTTGCCCAAAATGTCAGGCACCGGTGTTTGAGCACGGCATGAGTTTTATCTGCGAAAAATCGGTTGGCCCCGAGCGTAATTGCGACTTCAGGTCAGGCAAGGTGATTTTGCAGCAAGAGATCAGTGCTGAACAAATGACCAAGTTGTTAGCGACCGGGCGTACGGATCTTCTTGAAGGATTTGTTTCGAATCGTAACAATCGTAAATTTAAGGCGTTCCTGTCGCGCGGCGAAGATGGCAAAGTGAGCTTTGAGTTTGAAGCGCGCCCTGTCAAAGAAGGCGGCAAAGCCGGTACGGGTCGTTTTGCAGCAAAAGCTGCGGGTAAAACAGCGACAAAGACAGCAACTAAGACAGCTGCCAAGAAGGCGACAAAGGCTGTTAAAAAGGTCGCCTCCAAGTCGGTATCCGCTTTAGCGACGGAGTCGGACGGCGCTGGGGTGATTAAGCCTGCAGCGAAGGCCGTGAAAAAAGTGGCTAAGAAGGCCGTCAAAAAAGCGGTGAAAAAAGCTGTCACTAAGGTTGCGAAGAAAACGGCAACAAAGACCGTAGCCAAAAAAACGGCAAAGTAAGCGCCTGACCTTGCCGCGAGGGCATCTTGTGAAGTCATGACAGGATGCCCGCGCGAGCCAAAAAAGCGCGATAGGCTCGTGCTTAACCCTCCGAGGTACTCTCGCCCTGATCGGCGAAGGGTGCTTGCATAGATCTTTAGAAGCTGAGGTGCCGTTTTGAGCTCGCATTCAGAAATTAAACGCGTCACTGTGCCCCAATTAATGGCGTGTAAAGGCCAGCGAAAAATTGTGGCGTTGACTGCGCATAATTTTTCGACCGCGCGCATCATTGATGAGTACGTTGA
>CALFXX010000164.1 GCA_937952975.1 uncultured Alcaligenaceae bacterium | reverse complement strand
CAGGTCGAAGTTGAAAACAAACGTGCCACCTTTAAACTCTCGGCTCCCGCAAGATTGGCTTTGCGTACCCGCGAAAACGACGGAGTCTTTTGGAAAGTCGTTGCCCCGTCCGGAGAGCTTCTAGGCGGTGACGCTGAGCTCCCCTCACCCGAACTCTCAGCAAGCCAGCAGGTCGATACCGTCTATTATAAAAATCAAATGGTGCGTGGCTTTGACGTGCGCTTCGCGTACACCTGGCACACCGTCGGTTTACGACAGGCCGGCCCCGTACTTGTTGTAGCGGCAGAATCGACCGAACGGCGCGTTGCACTTGCTAACGACATCATCAAAGGGGTGATCATTCCGCAGTTTTCAGTGTTGCCAATCGCGGCACTGTTAATCTGGTTTGGACTCTCCCGCGGTATCGCTCCTATCAACGCGTTGCAAAAGCGTTTACGCGCCAGAAAACCCGATGACCTCTCATCCATCGATGGGCGCAATGTACCCGTTGAAATAGAACCACTCGTCGCTGCTATGAATGAACTGCTGGCGCGCCTGGCCAGCAATATCTTGGCACAACAGCGTTTTGTTGCTGATGCCGCGCATCAACTGAAAACACCTCTTGCGGGCCTACGCACGCAGGCAGAGCTGGGTATGCGCGGAGCTCCGCCTGGCGAAATGCTCTCGAGCCTCAACCAAATTGTCGCGGGTACCGTACGCGCCACGCGCTTAGTTGACCAGTTGTTGTTAATGGCGCGTGCCGAAAATCCTAATAATGTTGAATTCACCGCGGTTGACCTCAGGGCCTTAACGCAAGAACAGACTCAGCACTGGGTGGATCGTGCGATCTCCTCCCAAATCGACTTAGGATTTGAGGCCCCTGATCGCCCACTGTTGATCAAAGGTCAGCCGCTATTATTGGCCGAACTGCTGAACAACTTGATCGATAACGCACTGCGTTACACACCCGCAAAGGGTCACGTCACAGTCAGCGTCGTACAAAGGGATCACCACATCATTGTTGCGGTCGAAGATACAGGGCAAGGCATTCCCGAGAGCGATCGAGAGCGTGTTTTTGACCGGTTTTATCGAGTGCTCGGTACAAAAACAGATGGAAGCGGCTTAGGTCTGGCGATTGTGCGCGAAATCGCAACCCAGCATGGTGCGAGCATTTATCTTTTGGATCCGCTTCAAACCACCTTGCCCAAAGGCGGAACGCGCGTAGAGGTTCGTTTCGCTCGACTCCCCGCTGAGCGTCAAGACTAATGACTTGAAATCGAGAGTTTTTTTCGCAGCAGGCGTAGGACAGCACCTAACACTGGGATCTTTTCATAGAGCTCTTGCGCAGCATCCCAATAGTCGCGGTGCAAAACGATCAAGCCATGCTGATCGAGCCCAAAATGCGTGCCACCTTCGATGACATACGCTTTACCGCGTAAGGCAAAGAGAAACTGCCAGGTCATAAAGGCACCTGCCGCCTCGACAACTTTGGTTGTGATGACAAATCTCGGCGCACTTAACTGCTCAAACATGTGCTGATAGATCTGCTGAATCGATGCAACACCCACCACCTGGTTAAAGGGATCCCTAAACGTGGCTGTCTGGGCATATATTTTGTCGATGTGTTGCAGCGAGGCGGGTGTCAGCGTTTCAAACCATTCTGCCAACTCGTCAAAGCGCGCATGAAAATCTGTCATCACATTTTTGTTGTTTTGTGTAAAAGAAAAAACCTCAAACGATCCGGCAGCATACTGATCAAGCGCAACGCGAGTGAAAAGGCCTTTGGAAAACGAATTTCAAATTGACCGCGCTCAAACCCAAGCATGATTGCACGTGCGGCAGCTTCGGGCGTCATCAATCCGGGCATTTCAAAATCATTGGCCGACGTCATCGGTGTTTGCACAAAGCCCGGGTTAATCAAATACACCCCCAGGCCTTTGGGCGCTAATTCAAAATACAGTGTTTCGCACAAATTTTGTAATGCTGCCTTGGTCGCACCATAGATCAGCGCGCGAGGCAAACCCGTATAACCAGAAATACTGCCAATCAAAGACACCCCACCGTGTCCTTGCGCCAATAATTGAGGCACTACGACTGATAACCCTCGATAGACACTCACAACATTGAGGTCAAAACTTTTCTGGGCCTGATCAATATCAATTTGCCAGCTATGTGTTGGGTCGTAGCGAGCTGCACCTAAGATCACCAGGTCTATTTGACCAAAACGTTCGAGCACCTTTGCCAAAGCCACTGGCCAGGCTTGCGTATCTGTCACATCAAAAGGGATCACGCTAGCGTTTGCATAAGGCGCCGCGACGTTCGCTAACTGCTCGACGCGTCGCGCCGACAAAGCGACACTGGCACCGGCCGCTAAGAGCGCCTGTGCTAAGGCGGCGCCAATACCGCTTGACGCCCCGACAAGCCAGACCCGTTTACCTACCCAAGAAGTGATCGGTGCATTTAATGGTTTCATCATCAACGAAGAATTAAAGGTCTATTAAAGGGTGGCAACAGGAACCAAGCGTTCAATGACCTATTCACTTTTGTTCGGATGGGTTAGATGCCCCACGCTTTCGAAAAAACAGCGTCACTTCACCAAGATCAACACCAAACTTTGACATCGTCGAGCGGTTCATCATCGACGCGTCGTCCATCTGCCACATCCAGTCATCAAAGTCGACCAGATATTCTTTGCCGTCTACGGGCAATCTCATCACATAGGTCCAGCGCAATGCGTTTCCGGCCACACGCCCAGTCGCAAATCCAACGACATCATCAGCTGTGCCTTGCCAGCTGCCGTCTGGTTGGCGCTTCAGCGTCCACACCCGCCTTTGTTTTTCGCCATCAGAGTAGGTGAATCGCTCATCGAGGGTACCTTCGTTGGGGTTGACCCAACTGGCCTGAATTTCAACGTTGAAGCGGCGCGCGACCTCGCCGCTACGCTTTTGAAAGATCCCCCAGGCATCGATCGTGCCGGTGAAAAAACTCGATAGTTCAAGTGAGGGCTTTTCGGCCGCGTAATGAGCGACATCTACGCTCCCACAAGCAGTCAAAAACGCTGCGGTCGCTGAAGCAAGTAAGGCTTTTATTTTCATGACGATTCCTTGCGAGACCGAACTCGCGTCAAAGAAAAACAAGGAGACTGCGAGAACAACACCACGAGTGCCAGACCCTTAAAAAGCAAGGGCAACAGCGCATAAAGCAGAGTCAACGCCAACGCCGATTCTGGATCGCCGGGGCGATATTTAAAAGCTTGCAACGCTGGCAAGGCTAGCCCAGCAGCTAGTGCTAAAGCGAGTTTTCCAATCAGCACCCAGATCCCGAAATACAGGCCCGTACTTTGGCGGTGGGTAGGAGGAATCGCGTCAGCCAGCATCGCTGGGGGCAAGGCCACATCTGCACCAAGCCCCGCGCCCGCTATCACGCAGATCGCCGCGTACAAAAATATATCTCCTGAACCCACCCAGCAGCTACACAGTAAAGACACCGCCGCCAGGCCACTGCCCGTCAACCAAGCCCGCGCTTTGCCAAGACGCGCAGCAAGCATGACCCAAACAGGTAAGGCAAGCATCCCCGCACAAAAATAAAGCCCTAAAAAAAGCCCTGCATAGCCCGGTGACTGTACGACATCATCAATAAAAAACAAGACGAGCGTGGCAGGCACTGCGACCGAAATTGCGTTAAATAAATAAAACCACAACACGCGCCGCACCGAGGCTGGAGCAAGGGCTTCGCGCAAGTTTTGTCGTCCTTGGTGACTGAGCAACTTGGGGGTAGGAGACCAGCGCAACGTGCATGCAAGCGAGACTAACAACAGCGCAGCGAACAACCACGCAAACCACTGATAGCCGACGCGCGCGCCCTGCTGCCCCACCCACACCGCAGGCAAGACCGACGCGACAACCACCCCCACCAGACCAAAGGCTTCGCGCCAAGCAGTCACCTGCGCCCGCCCGGTCAAGTCATCGGTTAGTCGTGCCCCCCAAGTCAAGTAACAAACACTCAAGACGCTGTGCGCGGCGTACACCAACACAAGCGACCCAGCCAGCCAAACAAGCAAACCTGTTTGCGACCAGGCAGGAGGCGTAAACAGCAATACAAAACCTACCGCCAAGAGACACGCAGCCCTCAACATCAAACTCGACCACCCGCGTGGCCTGCGTTGCGAGGCATCGACCAAGCGACCGATCAGGGGATCTTGTGCAGTATCAAGCAGACGCGTTAAAAACAAAACGGCCCCTAAAGCGGCCAAGTCAAGTCCCAAGACATCACCGTAAAACTTGGGCGATATCATGTAAATCGGCATCATCGACATCGCCAGCGGCAAACTGAGCATCGCATAGGCAAGTAGATGACGTTTATTCACTATCGAGCACCTAACAAGGCTTGACGCAAAGTCGGTTCGCTTGTGCGTGGATCAAGCCAAATCCCGAAAAAGTGCCTGGCTAACTCGTCATTGATTCGCCCAGTTTGTCTGTCGCGATGAAAAAACACCGCGCCTTGTCCGGGCTGATACACCGCGGTGATTGAGTCGCCGGGGACAACATCAGGCAAGACGCGCCCTAGGTCTGCACGCCACTCTTGCCTGTCGGCCGAAGGCACCTGCAGCTTTTGCATTTCGTCGACCGAGGCTTGCACCAAGCGATCACCTGCGATTGCTCGTGAATACGTGAGTGACAAGGCAAAGGGACGCTCTGGCGCGTAGCGCCCTAAAGGCGCCCAAAGCCGAGCTTCATAGACTGAGAATCCAAAACGGCTAAATTGTCCCTGTCCGACCACCTGAGCGTCGGGCAAATCCGGCGGCGTCCCATTGGCCAACGCGGCTCCGTGCAACACAAGCACGGTCAACCATCCAAAGATCAGTTTGCGCATAGTGTCCATTGCTTGACATCCGTTCGTTGTTCTCTGAAACCTGCCTCACAATAAGCAAGATACATTCTCCAGATTCGAATAAACGCATCGTCGTAGCCTTGCTCGCGAATCGCTGAGATTGCTTGCTCAAACTGCTGCGCCCAACGCTTCAGTGTTTCGGCGTAATCCAGACCAAACGACAGCGTTTCATGAACATGTAACCCAGCAGTTTCACAGTCTTTTTTGAAGCGAGTTGGGCTCGGCAACATGCCACCTGGAAAAATAAACTGTTGAATAAAGTCAGTGCCACGTCGATAGGCATCAAAGCGCTGATCGACGATATCAATCGTTTGCACAACAGCGCGCCCCCCAGACTTTAAGCAACGCGCAAGCATTTGGAAGTAACTCGGCCAATGTAACAACCCGACGGCTTCGAACATTTCGATCGACACAATATGATCGAAGCGTTCAGGCACATCACGGTAATCTTGCAGACGCAAATCAACCTGTTGCTGCAAGCCCGCATCGCTCATGCGTTGCCTGCCCCATGCAAGCTGAGCATCTGACAGCGTAATGCCGACAACATTTAAACCTCGACGCGCAGCGCGCTCGGCGAAGCCGCCCCAACCACAGCCAACTTCAAGTACGGTTTGCCCGGGGGTCGCTTGCAGTTGATTCAAGATCCGATCGTATTTCGCGTCTTGCGCAGCTTGCAGCGTACGCGTCAAATCCCCTTCGAACCAGGCCGACGAATAAGTCATTGAGGGATCGAGCCAAAGCCGATAAAACGAATTACCAACATCGTAGTGACTGAGGATGTTTCGTCGACTACCGCGGCGGCTATTGTCTTTCAACACCCAGTGCGACAGCTTTTTAAGCACCAGAGCCCACCAGTGACCGTCGACCGCTTCAGATACTTGCTCGTTACGCATCGCCAACGTGAACAAGGCCAGTAAGTTCGGTGAATCTACCCAGCCACGCCTCAAACTTTCAGCAAATCCAACGTCACCCTGACGCAAGATCAAACCCGCTGCGCGCCAGTCACGGATATGCAACTCTGCATGCAAAATTGTGGAAGTTTGCCCGAAATGCAGGCTTGAGCCCTGCGGATCGACAAGCTTGAGTGACCCGTGCGTCAAGCGCTTCAACAGCTTGATGAACAAGCGACCGGACCAACGCAAACGCGTTGAAGCAAACGAGAGTTGTTGTTCGTTCAAATTCATTTTCGAACCGTAAAATTGTGGGTGACTTCATCTGTTGGCAAGGCTGGCACAGGCCGGTACTTCGCTCCGCGCCGCCAGAGTTTAAATGCTTGCACATGGATACGTAGCATCACCCCGAACGTCATCATGGGCATCGTCAGAAAAGCGGCGAGCAGTGCTCGGGTGCGTAACGGCTGTGGCTGGACAACAATCGCGGTACGCAGCAGAGGCTGAGGATTTTGGTCGTCATCAAAGTAATCAATCGCCAGTCGCGGTTGCCCCGCGCGCTCATCAAGTTCAAACTGATAGCGCCCTTGGACGTCGCAAAAGGGGGAAACATGAAACACCTTTTGACAAGCAAGCCCGCTGGTCGTTTGAATGGGTTCAAGGTTTGGCGCAGTTAATACATATTGATGACGCTGCCCAAAGGTATTGTTGACTTCAGCCAGAACAGCGCGCAGCACCCCTTTGCGATCATGAATCAGCCAAAAACTGACGGGATTAAAGACATAGCCAAAGACTCTAGGGAAGCATTGCAACCACACCGCCCCGATCTCAAAGCGCACGTCACTGGCCTCGAGGGTGCGTGACAACCATTGCATCAGGTCAGAGCCATCACGCGCGCCATGATCGATACTACGAAAACTAATGGGGCGAGCACACTCAACGCCAAACAACCAACTCGTGTGGCGCGCTAACTCTGTCGGACGATCGACTCGTAAGCGCAGGCAAAATACCCGATAGACAAAGCGATGTAGAAATGGACGCAGACGCACGTGCATCACACGACCACGACACAGCGCGAGTACGCCCTCACTCATAGACGGCCTTCCAAGGTGGAATCACCCCAAAATCACGCGCGACACGCAAAGCCGACTTCAGGCCATCCTCGTGAAAGCCAAAACCGCTCCAGGCGCCACAAAACCACGTTCTGTGCTGACCTTGCAATCTAGGCAGTTCTAACTGAGCCACGCTCGCGGTTTGGTCCAGAACCGGATGCTCATACGAGAAGCGCGCAAGCACCTTGGAGGCCTCTGGCGCTTGATGCGGGTTAAGCGTCACAACAACTGGAGTTTGAAACGGCAAGGGCTGCAGTTGATTAATTAAATAACTCACCGCAACGGGGCGCTCAGCGCCCTGCCCGCCCACAGCCATGTAGTTCCAGGCTGACCATACTTTTTTTCGCCGCGGCAACAGCGCAACATCAGTATGCAAAATCGCTTCATTCGGTTGGTAGCGAAAGCCCGCCAACACACGACGTTCGTCGGGCGTCACATCGAGCAACGCGAGCGTCGTTGGCGCATGACAAGCCATGACGACCGCGTCAAAGTTCTCGACCCCAGCTCGCGAGGTAATCGTAACCCCTTGTTCACTACGCTGCACCTGCTGAACAGGGCAAGCCAGACGCGCGTCGGTGATGCGTTTGAGCATCGCCTGCACGTATACGCGCGAACCGCCCAAAATGGTTTTCCACTGAGGCCGATCATCGATTTGCAATAACCGGTGATTCAAACAAAAAGCAATAAAGGTTGCGGCCGAAAACTCAAGCACCGCGCTCACGGGCGCAGACCAAATCGCAGCGGCCATGGGCAATAAATACCAGTCTTGCATCGCCTGACCAAACTTCTCACGCTTAAGCAGGCTAGCAAGAGTCATGGGGGTGCGCTGCGCTTCAAGCAGGTAGCGCTTTGCCTCGCGGTTAAAGCGCAAGATGTCGCGCAACATCCCCAGAAACTTCGGGCGCAACAAGTTAGCGGGCTGAGCAAAAACAGACCATATATTCGTACCAGCCCACTCGATGTCTGGCTGATGAATCGAAACACCAAAAGACATGTCACTGGCGTGAACGGGCACGCCTAAGTGCGCCAAGAGCGGCACCAAATTTGGGTATGTCAAATCATTGTGAACCAGAAACCCAGTATCGACGGGGTGGGTGAGCCCCTCAAGGGTGACGTCGACTGTATTAGAATGCCCACCAAAATAATCACCCGCCTCAAACAGGGTGACGCGATACTGCTCTGCCAATAACCACGCGGTCGAAAGTCCCGCGATCCCTGCGCCCACCACGGCGACGCGGCTACCTGGAGCAGGGGCAGAACCAGCGCCGGCTAAGGCGTAGGCGGTGGCGACAGGCTGACTCATCGACGATCTCTGAACGTGTTGGGTCATATTGCTGAACGATCCGTGCCGAGCAAGGCCTGCCGCAGCGTCGGACGCTGCGTGCGAGGATCGAGCCAAATGGCAGAGAAGGCGCGCGCAAACTCTGCATCAGGGATCACTCCAAGTGCGACGCTGGCCGAAAAAAACTCGACCCCTTCGCCCGGTTTGAACCATCCCAACAGCCGATCTCCGAGACTCACGTCGGGTACGATCGCCTCAAGCGCCTGACGCCAGTTCGCGGTTTGTTCAGCAGCGGGACCAACTAAACGCTCAATCTCTTGTACCGAGATCGTCACAATTTGTTGCGCAGACAACTTGCGTAGGTAAGTGAGATCCAAAATATAAGGCTGCTCTGGATCAAAGTGGCCAGAAGCCGTCAGCAAGCGGATCGAATAAAACTTAAATACGCTCCAACTGAAGATTCCTTTTCCGCAAAGCGTCCAAACGCCCCCTACTTGCTTACGCAAGTACTCTGGTAAGACTTCGAATTCGGGCATTAAGGAAAACTCCTCAAAGGTTGCACTTGCGGTCATAATTAAGCTTATTGAAGAGAATAACAAAAGTCTATTGAAGATTTATACCATATAGTATAAAAATAATACTGATTGGTAATAAAATATACTGCCCGGACACAATTTGGCACCTACTGACAAAATTGAATGATTAAAACCTCCCCCGTTAAGCTGTCGTTCAAACAGCAGCAATTGCAATTTCGTGAGAATGCGATTCTTGACGCAGTGAATCGCCTGCTCGCACAAAAAGGCTTTGATCTCATGACGATGGATGAGGTTGCGGCCGATGTCGGTATTGCGAAGGCCAGTCTTTACAAGCACTTTCAATCAAAAGAACAGCTTGCCGCAGCGTCAATGACGCGTCTGCTTGAACACGCAATTGCTCTTGCCCAGGGGCTACCCGAGCATCAGACACCGGTTGACAAGCTCAAAGCGGTGATGCGCTGGGCAGTGACTGAACATTTAAAGGGCACAATGCCCCTGCTCCCGTCTACCCGTTCAAGTATCCAGCAAGCTTTGCTCGGACATCCACCTTACATTGAGAGGCTTGGCACGCTGACCGAGCAACTCGGTGAATGGATTGAGCAAGCACAAGCTACACGCACGTTATCCGCCTCTTTGCCCGGCGAAGTCATTTTGTACACAATCTATGCGCGCTCGTGCGATCCAGTTGCTGACTTTTTAAAGATGGGTGGCGCATTCTCAGATCAGGATATTGTTGATCTCGTGATTCACACCGCCTTTCAAGGGCTGACCGGACAAACTTGACCACGCAGGGAGCCCGTTTCGCGCAACGCATCGGCTAGAATCGATTTCTTTTTTGCGGATGCGTCATGTGGTTTAAAAATCTTAAGTTATTTCGTCTGTCACCTTCTTTCAACTTGACGGCGCCCCAACTCGACGCACTTTTAGCTAAAGAACAGTTTGTATCGGCTGGTGCTGCGGCCCCTCTTTCAATTGGCTGGGTTCCCCCGCGCGAAGAAGACGTGCGCTTTGCTTACAGCGTCGATCGTCAAATCTTATGCTCTTACCGTACCGAAAAAAAACTCCTCCCCACTACGGTCATTCATCAGTTTGCCAAAGTCCGCGCCCAAGAGCTCGAAGACCAACAAGGCTTCAAACCCGGTCGCAAGCAGTTGCGCGATCTTAAAGAAGAGGTCACACAAACTCTGTTGCCACGTGCGTTTAGCCTTGCGCGGGATACCCGTGTCTGGATCGATCCGGTCAATCATTGGCTTGTGATCGATACCGCCTCGGCGTCAAAATCTGAAGAAATCCTCACCGCGTTGGGCAAAGCGATTTACCCCTTTCCGGTAGAGCCCGTGCAGGTCACTATTAGCCCAGCCGCTGCGATGACAGACTGGGTGCTCAGCGGCCATGGCCCTGCAAATTTTTCGGTTGACCAGGATGCCGAGTTGCGCGCGGGCGGTGACAAAGCGGCTGCGGTACGTTATGTGAAACACGCCCTGGATAGTGACGATATTCAAAAGCACATTAAAGGTGGCAAGCAATGCATGCGCCTGGCTCTCACCTTCAATGACCGTGTCTCGTTTGTCTTAACTGAAAACTTGGATATCAAACGGGTGGCTGCGCAAGATATTCTGGATCAGTCTGAACAAAATATGCCTGTCGATGCCAACGAGCAATTTGATGGCGACTTTACTTTGATGTGCGCCGAATTGAATCAGATGCTTTCTGCGCTACTAGAGGCGCTTGAAGAAAAAGTTTTAACAGCTAAAGCGGCATAACCATGGACCTCATGATCACCAGCAACATCCTCGAAACCATTAAAGGTGGGGTCTTGCTTGAGGTGCAGGCTGATGATTTGCGGGTGCAGGCCTATGTCGTCGTCTCGATTGTCGACATGGCTGTCGTCGAAGAGCTTGTGCCACTCTCAGTGTTTGAAAGTGGTGCGCAAGTTCACGTTGCGGGGGTCGAAGCCCTAGGCGACAGCACCGAACAAGTCGTGCAGGTGCTTGAAAACATGGATCCCGACGACATTGTCGTGTTTCTATGTGAAAACGCCGTGGTGTACGCCGAGAGCCTGGCGGTGCTCGGGCTCAAGCACTGAGCGCCTAAGACTGCATCTGGCCTCACGCCTCTAGCGAGGCTGATCCATACAGGCGCCACCAATGCGTAACCGCCAAACGTACGGTGTCGGTTTGCACCTGTTGCGCAAAGGCAAACTCCTCGCCAACAATGGTCTCATCCGGAAACTCTGTCACGAGTTTCACACCTACGTTTTGCTGATCGTTTTGTGACAGGATGCACGCGATACCATGCTTGAGTTCAAAACCGCCAGAGCCTAGATACGACTCGTAACGCTTGAGTTGCATCCGATTAAATTCAGCGACGCCTGGCAACTGCGAGACTGACTCAGTCAGTGCCTCAAGCCATCGCACGGCTAGGTCTTTATAGGAAGCCTGGTAGCGCACAATC
>CALFXX010000163.1 GCA_937952975.1 uncultured Alcaligenaceae bacterium | reverse complement strand
CCTGCTGCATCTTTGCGTTGACCGGATTCCATATCGTGTTTCATCAAAATCTTTACGTCGACGATGCCGTCTTTTTCAGCAGCACGAATGCGCATTGGATCTGCCATGATGTTTCCTTTTAGATGTCTTAAATTCGATTGTTAAACGCGTGGTGCGTGCCAGACCAAGTGAAATCTAGTCAGGACTTAGCCGCCACAACCACCAAGCGTGACTTTGATTTCTTTCGTTGCGATATACCACTTGCCGTCAGCCTTGACGACAGCATGGACATTCGAGCTTTGCCCCATTTTGACGCGCGTCGTGACGAAGGCCTCAGCGCCCTCGGGCAGCATGAACTGAGCAGCAAGATTGCTAGGATTTTTTTCGACCAAAATCGCGATTTGGGTCGCTTTGAGTTTTGTTTCGACTCCAACCGGTACGACCGCACCGTTCTCGGCAATATCGGGTGCGCGCAAGATGATATCTGCTGACGTCTCAGGTTTTGCGCCGCCGATTGCCTTGAGCACGTCGTCGAGGTTTTTGCCTTCAAAGGCAGCTTTGTTCCATTCGGCGGCCTGCGCAGGGGTGATCAGGCCGGTGCCCGCCATCAGGGCAATGACCGAGGTCAGGCGTAGAACGTTTCTTCGTTGGTTATTCATTGTTGCTCCTGTCAATTTCAAAAAATAGTGCAAGCGTCGGAAGCGCGTGTCTGGCCAGCCATAAAGTTATCGCCGCGCATATTAACGAATAGTTCACAATTACTAAATATTACGCCGGTTCTGCCTCTGCTGCGGGCAGGCTTCTAATGAGTCGTCAGTATCCATTTGACTAATGCCTGTGCATCGGCTGCAGAAAGCTGGCTTTGAGCGGGCATGGGGATCGCCCCCCAGGCGCCTGCACCGCCTTTTAATACCTTGTCAGTGAGCGTTGTGTCGCTGTTCGCCTGAGTTTTGTACTTGGTTGCGATCTCTGCTAGCGAGGGACCGACTAGTTTACTGTTGGCAGCGTGGCAGGCAACGCAGTTTTGCTTCTTAAATAGATCGGCGGGTGGCATCAACGTCGCCGCTGCTCCAGTTGTTGGTGTTGAAGCTGAGGCTAGCGAGGCCGTAGTGGCTGTCGAGGAGCCGGCAACGGTGAGTTGACCCAAGTTTGAGCCTGGCAGTTTAGCAACCGGAGGCCGAGTGGTGTCGACGCCGCGAAATGGGCCATATCCACGGTTTTGCTCTGCGAGATTTTCATGTGCATTGCGCGCGTAGTCTGGCAGGCTTGAAGTGATTCTGACTACTTCAACACAATTGCTCGTGCAGGCAACTGCTTTAATGTCAGGCGCGTCGGTATTCTGCCATAAGCCGTGCTCGCGAGTCATGCCATTGCGGTTTGGCATCAACTGTTGCACCTCGGCCATATTCTTATTGCTCAACTCAAAGTCATCGGGCAATATTTCTGCCAGATTAAGCATATAGGCCAAGACGGCGTAGGTGTCATCGGCCGAGAGCGAACGCGGTGCGTTCCAAGGCATTGCGCGATAAATATAGTCATACAAACTCGAAATCGTCGCAACTTTCATCAAGGTGCTGCGCTGAGGTTGTTTAGGGTCTGTGAGCGAGGCAACGCGCCCACGCTTGACGTCTTCAGCAGTCGTGCCGCCAATCAAGGGCGTAAAGACTTCGTTCGACTCACCAAACGTGCCATGACAACTGGCACACTTGTTTTCCCAAAGCGTTTGGCCGTCTTGCACCTTGCCCGATCCGATGGGTAAGCCTTTTAGGTCTGGACGCACGTCGATATCCCAAGCCTTGATCTCGGCTGCGGTGGCTGTGCGCCCAAGGCCTTCGAACTGGTTTGACGTTGCGTTTTGCGCGACGCTGTCGCTGACTGTAAAAAATAGTGCTGCAGCACTAATGAGTGCGAGTGCGTCACGCTTCCCGATATGGCGATCTAACCTTGGGTGAGTTGCAAAAAACGCTTTAGCCAACTTGTACATTGCTGACCTCACCGTTGGTGTCCACTTTCCACGATTGAATCGCATTGTTGTGATAAATCGAGCGTGTGCCCCGCACTTCGCGCAACATATTGATCGACGGCTGCACGTAGCCCGTCGAGTCGATCGCGCGCGATTGCAAAAGTGCGGGCGCGCCATCCCAAGCCCAGTTGATGTTAAAGCGCGTGATTGCTTTAGTCAGGATTGGACCTTCCAGGCGCGCTTCTCGCCAGTTCTTGCCACCATCCATCGAAACATCCACGCGCTTGATGGTGCCCCGTCCAGACCAGGCGATACCACTCACGTTGTAAAAACCTTTGGTTAAGAGCTGTTGTCCGCCCGACGGTGTCGTAATCACAGATTTGCATTCTTGGATTGAGGTGTATTGGCGATGCAGGCCGCTTGGCATCAAGTCAATGTAGTGCACGGCTTCGTCTTTGCTGGCATAGGGTTGATCGCCCACTTCAATACGACGCAGCCATTTGACCGAACTCACCCCCTGCGCACCTGGGACGAGTAGTCTGAGTGGGTAGCCATTTTCAGGCCGCAACATTTCGCCGTTCATCCCCCACACGACTAGCACGTCGTCCATGGCTGCCTCGATTGAGATCGTGCGTGTCATGCCCGAGCCGTCTGCTCCTTCAGCAAGAATGTATTGACCTTTTTTCAAATCGACACCACACAGGTCGAGCAGTGTTGAAAGAGGGACTCCGGTGAACTCGCTGCACGAGATCATGCCGTGGGTGTATTGCACGGTTGGCACGGCCACGTTTCCCCATTCAAGGCCGGTGTTCGCACCACATTCAATGAAGTGAATGCGCGAGACACTCGGTAAGCGCATGAGGTCTTCCATGGTGAAGATCATTTCGCGCTTGACCAAGCCGTTGATCATGAGGCGATGCAGTGCCGGATCAATTTCATACCACCCCTGATGATGGCGCTCGAAGTGCAAACCGCTTGGCGTGATCATTCCAAACAAACCCTGCAGCGGGGTAAACGATACCGATGCCGCCGACACCCGAGTCAGACCAGGTGATTCTCGTCTTACTAAACCGGCCTCGTACTTGGATGGCACGCCATAAGGGTTTGTTGCGACGGGTTTGCCTAGCGTGGTTGCCCAGATTTGTTTGTTAAGAATCGCGGGGTCACCGATGGCCATGGGGCCTTGCGCCAAGGCACTTGCACCGGTCACGGTCGCCAGGGCCCCCAAAAAGCTTCGGCGGATGAAGTTGCGGCGATGCGTGTTAAGGCCGTTCTGGCTAACACAGGCTAATAAATCGTGATCCAAAAAATGCTCTGGCGCTTTGCGCAGGCGACCAATCGCAACGTTTGAAAGTGTCTGACTCACGGTCTGGTTTCCTGATGCGTGGACTTGAGGTAAAAAGGGGGGGGAGCGCAGAATAATGTATTTTAGTTATAAGTTAATACCAAAAAGTAATTTACAAAGACCGTCTGGCGCTACTGGTAAAAACCCTTGTCGCGGCGGTCGGCTCGTCCTATGTTCAATGTTTAAGTCAGCCCGGAGCAACGCATGAACTCAGATCTCGCCAATGACGCAGCAGCATTGCTTGCTTCGCGCACAACTTCGCGCCGCAGTTTTATGAAGGCAGCCACACTCGGCGGCTTGGGTACGGGCTTTGCCAGCGCCGCTCTGCCAGTTCTATCCCAGGCAATCAAGACTGACTTTGCTGGCATTCACAGTGAAGAGGTCACATTTGATTCAAACGGTACAAATATCGCGGCGTACACCTCTCGGCCTGCGCAGGCACCGGGAAAGCTGCCAATCATCATCGTCGCGAGTGAGATTTTTGGTGTGCACGAGTACATCGCAGATGTGACGCGCCGCCTAGCCAAAGTAGGCTACCTTGCGATTGCTCCTGAGTTTTTCACTCGCGCAGGCGAGCCCACTGAGCTGGGCACGGTCGCTGAGATCATGTCTCAAATCGTGGCCAAGACCCCTGATCAGCAGGTATTGGGCGATATTGAGGCGGCCTTAAAGTGGGCGGGTGCCAACAACGGCGATCTCAGTCGGGTGGGGATAACCGGCTTTTGCTGGGGTGGGCGCATTACGTGGTTAGCATGTCAGAAGTTATCCGTCATGCGCGGCGGTGTCGCCTGGTACGGTCGCTTAGCCGGTGAAAAAAGTGATAATTTTCCAGAGCACCCGCTTGAACTCGCGGCGCAAACGCGGGCGCCGGTCTTGGGCCTCTATGGCGGGCAAGATACAGGCATCCCCCTCGCAGATGTCGAAAAAATGAAACTCGCTTTGGCTGGCTCAAATGCTACGGCTGCGGCAAAGTCTTCAACGTTTGTGATCTACCCCGAAGCCCCCCATGCGTTTCACGCTGATTACCGACAGACGTATCAAGAGGGACCTGCAAAGGACGGTTGGCAAAAAGCACTGGTCTGGTTAAAAGAGAAGGGTGTATAACGCACTTGAGAGATATTTTGGAGAGAACGATGAAACATATCAGCAAGCTTTTGTTTTTGCGTGAACCGTTGGTCCGTCAGGTCGCAGTACTTGCCTTTGGCCTGTTAGCTGTTAGTGCTGCGCAAGCCCAAAATCAAGAGGCGCTGAAGTTATATCAACGAGGCCTTGCTGCAACCTGCGCCAATTGTCACGGCACGGATGGTCAGGGTGTCGTGGGGGCTGGCATGCCCTTAATCAACCACCTAAGCTCAGCCGAACTGTTGAAAAAGCTCACCGACTATAAAAGTGGTGCAGTGACGGGTACCATCATGCCCCAGTTGGCCAAGGGCTATACCGAAGAACAGTTGCAGACGATTGCGTCTGTGCTTGGCAAAAAATAAAAGGGGCGTCACATGAATCGTCGTTTATTTTTAGGACAAAGTTCTGCGTTGTTCGGTGCTGCGCTTGGCATGCCTGGGCTTGCGCGCGCCAACCTGAACAAGGCTCAAATCATTGTGGTGGGTGGCGGGTACGGTGGCGCGACTGCGGCTAAATACTTGAGACTGCTCTCGAACAACACTGCGAATGTCACCTTGATCGAACCCAATGCACAATTCATTTCGTGCCCGATGTCGAACTTGGTGATTGGTGGCTCAAAGACCTTAGCGGATATCAGCGTCTCTTACGATGCACTACAAAAAAAGCATGGCGTGAAAGTTGTGAAAGATAGCGTCGCTTCGTTTAACGCTGAAAAGAAAACCGTTCAGCTCGCTTCGGGTCCAACCCTGTCCTATGACAAGCTCGTGGTGTCACCAGGCATCAGCTTGATGTTTGATAGTATTGAAGGCCTCGCGCAAGCGAATCAGTCGGGTGTCACACTGCAGGCTTGGAAGGCGGGTGATGAGACTGTTGCTTTGCATAAACAACTTGCATCGATGCAGGATGGCGGTGTCTATGCGCTTAGCATTCCGCTTGCGCCTTATCGTTGCCCACCCGGCCCCTACGAACGTGCCTGCCAGGTTGCCAATTATTTTAAAAAGAATAAGCCTAAGTCAAAGGTCATAATTCTGGACGCAAACCCTGATGTCACCTCAAAGCCAGGCTTGTTTAAAAAAGTCTGGGCCGAGCAATATGCAGGGATCCTCGAATATCGTCCACAGTTCAATGTGACTGCAATTGATGCTAAGACTAAGACGCTTAAGTTCGATGTGCAAGATGACTTAAAAGCTGATGTCTTAAATATTTTGCCCGCCATGCGTGCGGGAGATTTAGCCGTGCAAGGTGGGATCGCCAACGCGAATAAACGTTGGGTACAGGTCGACTTTAAAACCTTTGAATCTACAGCAGCAAAAGATGTGCACGTGTTGGGTGATTCGATTCAGGTTGCACCCTTGATGCCCAAATCTGGTCATATGGCCAACCAACACGCTAAAGTCGCCGCTGCTGCGATTATTGCGCAGCTCAATGGCTTTGAGGTGAACCCCACCCCCGTGTTGACAAACACCTGCTACAGCTTTGTGAACGATAACCAAGTCGTTCACGTGGCCAGTGTGCATCAGTACGATGCGACTGAAAAGACGTTTAAAACAGTGGCAGGTTCTGGTGGGATTTCTGCTGGGCCTACCGATCTTGAAGGCGTGTACGCGTGGGGCTGGGCGCGCAATATTTGGGCTGACAGCTTAGGTTGAATGTCTATCGACCCGGCGCTAGGTCAACACCTGACGCCGATCGATTCAGACAAGTTTGTTGTCAAGCTGACGCTTTAGTTACTTTTAAATCGGGTTAGTTTGACAATAGCAATCGCGATAAATGGCATCGCAAATCCAAGGCAAATCGTAGTGAGTAACAGCGGCCCGAGTTCGGTGTAGTTTGCCGCACTTTGGGCCGTTGCTGTTTTAGTTGCCCGTGAAATTTCAAAAATTTGATTTAAGTATTTAGTGCCGAGCTGACTGAGCGATAAGGCGAGATTCGTAAATGAAGCCATCACTGCAAAGTAAGTGGCTTTCAGATTGTCTGGCGCTGAGCGCGCGATCCAAGCAAGATCGGAAGAGCACACGTCTGAACTCCAGTCACCGATGTTTATCTCGT